>JAEKLQ010000063.1 GCA_019509785.1 Fibrobacterota bacterium
GGCGTATTACAATCTCGGCAACGCGCATTTCCGCAAAGGCGAATTCGCCATCCAGAGCGGCAAGCAGGAAGGCATCGAGGACTACCGCGAGGCCATGGCCAATTACAAGAAGTCCCTGGAACTGCGCCCGGAAAACAAGGACGCGAAGCGCAATATCGAGGTGGTGCAAGCCCGCATCAAGGAACTCCTCGATCGGCAGAAGCAGGATCAGAAGCAGCAGGGCAATCACCAGAAGCCGCCCGAGCCCAGCGAAGAGGCCAAGAAGGTACTGGCGCGCGCCCTGCAACTGGTCCAAGAACGCCGCTATTCCGAGGCCAAGACCCTGCTCGAGGACATCATCCAGAAGGACCGCACCGCGGCGACCTTCCAAGCCTACGTGCAACGCATCGACGACGTGCTGAAGATCATGCGCGGTGAGACGCCCACGCATCCCAACGCCCAGGATCCGCGCGCCGCCCAACCCGGGGTCGGGGTCATATGATCTCCCTTCGCAATGCGATCCTGGCGCTGGCCCTGGCGGCCGGACTCGCCGCCGCGAAAGGCGCCGAGGACTATCTCCATGGCGGCGCCTCGTTGTACATACAGGGCCGCCTGCAAGAAGCCTCCGTCGAAGTCGAAGACGGCTTGTCCAAATATCCCAACGACGCCCGCCTCAAGGCCCTCGCGAACCAACTGAAGTCCATGAAGGACCAGCAGAAGAAGGACCAGGGCGGAGGCGAAAGCCAAGGCGGGCAGGGCAGCCAGCAAAAGCAGGACAAGCAGGATTCCTCCCGGAACAAGGATGGGCAAGGGAAGCAGGACCAGAACCAGTCCAAGCAGCAACAGAAGGAGCAGCAGAAAAAGGATCAGGACAAGGACAAGCAGGATAAGGATAAGCAGGGCGGCGACAAGGACCAGGACAAGGATAAAGACAAGGATCAGAACGGTCAGCAGAACGGCCCTCCGCCGGAGGCCCAGCCGGGAAAGCAAGGCGACTCGACCGGCAAGGGCGCCGCGCCCGTGCCTCCGGGGCAGATGAGTAAGGAAGAGGCGGAACGATTGCTAAATTCCTACCAGGACGACGAGAAGCGCGAGCAGAAGAACATGCAGAAGCGCTCTCGCAAGCAGGTGGAAGTCGAGGAGGATTGGTGAGGCTTACCCTGGCCCTATGCCTTACCTTGCTGGCGGCCGGCGCGGCGCGCGCCGAGATCGCGGCCCAAGCCTCGCTCACGGCCAGCCAGGTCGGCACCGGGGAGCCGTTCCAGCTGATCGTGCAGGTAACTTCCGACGAGAAGCCGGCGGACCTTCCCTGGCCGCAGGTGGAGGGCCTACAGAACTTCACGGTCGCCAAGAACATGGCGAATTCCCAAAGCTCCCAGACCACCATCGTCAACGGCCGGGTGAGCAGCAAGAACCTCTACATCGTCAACTTCACATACACCCTTACGGCGCATAAGCCGGGCGCCTTCCAATTAGGACCCATCAAGTACGCCTATAAGGACTACGAACGCAACATGGGTTCGGCCCAGGTCACCGTCGCCAAGCAAGAGCCGGGGCTCACCAGTACGCCGACCTTGAGCAAGCGCAAGGCCTATGTCGGCGAGCAGGTCTTCTACAACCTGCGCCTCGTCGCGGGTGCAGGCGTGCAGCAAATCAACCTGGTTCAGGATTTGCAAAAGCTCATCGGCGAGAAGTTCTGGTTCCAAAGGCTGGACAAGCAGGTGGAAGGGAAGACCATGAAAATCAACGGGGAGAACGCCCGCGTGTACGACATGCGCATCGTGCTCTTCCCGTTGCTGGCGGGCAAGGCCGACTTGGCGGGCATCCCCATCGAATACACCCAGGCGAGCCGCACCCAGCGCCGCCGACAGGGCTCGGTCTTCGACATGTTCGACGACGAGTTCTTCGGGAACGGCGGATCCGCGGTCAACATGTCGGCCATGGCCAGCCCCATCGATATGGAAGTCCTACCGTTGCCCGCCGGGGCCCCCGACGGATTCACGGGATCGGTCGGAATCTATTCCTTGTCTGCGACGGTGGATAAGACCAGCGTCGCCGCCGGCGATGCGGTTACCCTGACCGTGACGGTCAAGGGCGATGGCGAGCCGAAAACCATCACCAAGCCGAAGCTTCCCGACCTGGGGCAGTTCGAAGTCTTCGAACCGGAAGTCGCCACGAACTCGGCGCCGCAGGGGAACACCCTGATCACCGTCAAGACCTTCAAGTACGTGATGGTTCCCCATCGCCGCGGCGACTACGATTTGGGCGCCATCGCCTTCCCCTATTTCGATCCGGAGCGTAAAGAGTACGTAGAAGCGAAATCGCAACCCATCCGTATCGCGGTGACCGCCGGCAAGGAAAGCGAATATACGCCGGCCCGGGTCATGAGCCAGCGCGAAATCGCGGACATCGGTTCGGACATCCGCCACATCAAGACCTCCGGGGAGCTGAAAAGCCAGGACGATTTCGTGTACCGGCGGGCCTGGTATTGGCTGCTGTTCCCGCCCACCCCGGTCGCCTTCGCCATGCTCCTGCTGGTTCGCACGCGCAGCCGCCGTCTGGCCGCCGACGCCACCTTCAAGCGCAAGACCCTGGCGGGCCCCCAACTCAAACGCCGCCTGAGGGAGGCGGAGGATTCGCTTAAGCAACGCGATGCGCGGGGCTTTTACCGGGCCCTGTCCCAGGCGGTGGTGGGCTTCGCGAGCGACAAGACCAATGTCGAGTTCCGCGGCTTGACCGTCGAGGACGCGCAAGCGCGCCTGAAAGCCAACGGGGCCGGCGAGGCCGCCGCGACGGAATACGCCAAGGTGCTGCAAGCTTGCGACTTCGGCCAATTCGGAGGCGGGGAACGGGACGAGAAGGCTTGGAAAGCGGCGTTGGCAGCGGCCGAGAACCTGTTGCGCATATTGGACCGGGAGTTGGGATGAAGAAGCTATTCGGCTTGGCCCTTCTCATGGGCCTGTTCGCGAACGCGGGTGCCGTTACGCCCGAGGCCATGGCCCGGGCCAATCAGGCCTTCCACCAGGCCAATGCCGCCTATGAGAAGAACGATTACGCCCAGGCGGCCGATCTCTACCGCCGCGCCCTCGACGAAGGCGTCGCCGATTCCCGCCTGTATTTCGACTATGCCAATTGCCTGTTCCGCCAGAACCAGCTGGGGATGGCCATCCTTTATTACGAGAAGGCCCGCAAGCTCGATCCCAACGATCCCGACATCGCGTATAACCTCCGCTTCGTCAACGCGCAGATCCAGGACAAGATTCCCGCGCCCGAGGAAAACTTCCTGACGCGGGCGCTCGCCTACGCCCATGCCGCTTTTTCCATCAACGAAGGCCTGTGGATCGAGCTGGGCCTTTTCACCTTCCTGGGCCTGGCGGCCATCCTCTGCCTCTACGCCGGCGCCGCCCTGCGTACCGCCCTGGCGGTTTTGATGGTGGTCGCGGGATTGGGCATGCTTTCCCTCGCTCCCTCCCTGGTCCTCAAGATCAAGGACCAGGAAACCCTTCGCTTCGCCATCGTACTAAAGCCTTCCATCGAGATGTACAGCGGTCCCGGCGAGAACTTCCAGGTGCTCACCCAAGTCCACGAAGGCACCCGGTTCGAAATCGTCGAGACCCACGGGGACTGGGTATCGGTAAAGTTGGCGAATGGCAAAGGCGGCTTCGTCCGCCTCGCCGACGTCGGCAAAGTCTGATCGCGACATTGCCGCACCCTTGATGGATCCGGATTCGGTCGCGAAAAAGGCTGCTGGATCCCATCCATCGGTGAATCGCGCCAAGCCTTGATTGGCTCCGGAATCGGGAATCAGCCAAAACCCCATACCCGGGCAAGCCCGTTATATCGGCCCCTCCTGCCGATGCCGGGCCTTCCAGCTTCCCAAATTCCCGCCATCCCGCAAGCCTCATGGGGCTGATTTGACTTGAGTTGCGAAATCCTCGCGCCCATAATGGACTTGGGAAATTCGACGATCTGTCTTAGTGGATTCGGATATGGTATGATTTTGGGGATCTTGTGTCCGGGGGCCTTATGCGGCTAGATTGCATTCGCGTTCATCCCGGAATCGAAATGGAGAACATCATGTTGCGCACCGCGTACCCCTGCCATGCCAATCGGTCATCCACGCATCGGATGCCGAACGGGTCCCGACCCTCGCGTCTCGGCAGAATGGTTCTTCTTACGATCGCCGCCGCCCTCGCCTCATCGTTGGCGCAAGCGCAGACCAAGCGCTGCGACCTGGTGGGCCGGGATACCACCGTTTCCGGCAACCCCGCGTCCTTCAAGCGATGCCTGGATTTGTCGTCGCTGGATGGGAAGACGGTGAACGTGCCGTTGAACGTGACGCGCATCGACAACGACGGATTATCGCTTTGCAAGGGCGCCGTGCAAGCGGGCGGCGATGCCGATATCGTTTACGTCTACGATAACTCGGGAAGCATGCGCGCCGGTTCGGCCTACATCAATTCGGGGACCGGGGACACGACCTACTACTACGACGTGTGCGGGACTTCGGCGGGCGATTCAATCTCCTTCTACCAGTGGAACGACAACGGAACCAGCCAGGTCTTGCGGAAAATCCCGCATTTGTCCGCAAACGGGGGTTGCTCCAACATCTCGGGCGATCCGTACAATGCCCGCGCCAGGGCATTTTATCTGGGGATCCAGGATCAGGCGGCGCGGGCGCCGCAATCCACCGCAGGCATAATGGGATTCGAGAATGGGACCGAACCGGTGGTCCGGCCAAGAGTTTTGAACAGTACCGCCAACATAACCGCGGTCCAAGGAGGCATCAATACCGCTTTCACCGGCGGGACGAATTACAATCCGCCGCTGGACTCCGCACGGAAGTGGCTGACAACATCCACCATCACCTCCAATCCAAAGAAAGCGATCATTTTCCTTTCCGACGGCAGGCCCAGCGACAGCCCTAACTTCGGTTCCGGCACTCCGCCCATCTACGGTATTTTCCTGGGCCGCCCACGCAGCGACACCGCCGTCCTCTCCAACATGTCCCTGAGCACTGGCGGCAAATTCTTCATCATCCCCCCGGACGATCCCGACAGCCTGAAATCGGTGGTCGCATCCATCCTCAATATCGTCCTTCTGCAATATTCCCCGCAGAGCGCTTCGGTCACCAATTCCAGCATCGCCCCTGCGCAAACGGCTACCAGCGCCGCCGCCGACTTCATCCCGCAACCCGATGGGAGTTGGCTCATGAAATTGAGCGACATCATCGGCCTCAACGCCAACGGGTCGAATGTCATCTCGGTCAGCACCAGCTTCAAGGAGAAAACCTCCGGAAACGTGGATACGAAGACCATCAGCTTCACGGTTTCCACCACCTTGCCCGCGTCCAGTACGACCCAGAAAATCGGGACCACCCAATTCGGGATGACGTGCTACGATCGTTCCTCCCTGCTCATCCTCGATGCGGGGAACGCCCGGCCGGCTTACTTCACCGACTCCAACACCATCTACCAAGTCCGCATCCGGACTTCGCCATCGCCTCTCGATTCGGCGGTGGCCGCCGCCACGACGCGCGCCCAGGCCGACACCGAGGCTCCGCATCTCAAGCCCCCCATCATATCCAACGCGGATAGCCTGGTCTTCCGGAACGCCTTTCCGTTCCAGGGGACGGGAGCGGCACGCGTATTGCGCAACGGCACCTTGGAGTCGTCGGCATTCGATTCCATTATCGTGGCTTGGTCGCATCCGCGTGACCCGCAGGATTTCGTGGCCGATACCATGCGCGTGAGGCCCAAAGGGCAGGCCTCGCAAGTTTGGTTCGCGCAATCGAACGGCGGCGCGGCGGTTACCCAATTCCCGGCCAGCACCTCGGTCGTATACATCGTGGTGAAGGATCAAGCCCCGGACGCCCATAAATCCTATACCGCCATCGTCACATCGGAAACATTCAGCATAGACAAGGAGACCGTGGTTTTAACTCCGCTTACGCCGGGCTCGGGAACCCTGGTCGGGCAGCTTACGGTGGCCAACGACACCAAGACTCAGGGCAACGGGAAACTCGAGGTCTCGGTGGGCGGCGATCAATTGCGCGTCGTCTATAAGGACCCGGTGGACATAGGCGATTCGGCGCAGGCCACCGCCGGCTTCGATCAGAGCGTTGAAGAAGCACCCGCCCTGCGTTTTACCGACGCTTCCGGCAATCCGCTCCCGGCCGGCACCATCTGGTCCCCGGCCAACGGTAAGCTTTATTTCGATTACAGCGACGATGCCGTGAACGGCACGCTCGCGACCGAGCAAATCTTCCTCACCCTCGCGAGCAAGAAGTACGGCGTCCAGCTGGCCGCGGATCATGAACGGATCGCGGCCGATTACGTAGCCAAGCTGACCGATACGCGAGGCCATTGGAAAGGCTCCATCGACTTGGCCGATGCGATGCCCACCGACTCCAACGGCAAAGCGGAAACCCGCTTCCGCGGCGAAGCCACCATTTCCGCCAATGCCCATGACAATAAGGGCGCCAGCCAGAACCTTACCGTTACGGATTTCCTGGTCATCGCCTATCCGGATTCCCAAGCGAGCATCCAATGGAAGATGGACACCACCGTAACCTCGAACGAAGGCATGATCTTCACCGTCCGCGATCAGAGTTTCACCAAAGACAACGATACCGTGCTCGTGAACGTGGCCTGCGTCAAGTCGGGCGACAGCGTCGCCAATTTTCCCGCCGGGGAAGGCCCTACCCCCCTTTCCGGGCAATACACCACCGGTACCCTGCCCAAAGATGAAGGCACCCCGAACCTCGGCGATCGGATCCTTTCCTGCCTCACCACCGATCAGATCCGCGTGCGGTATACGGATCCCGTCTATGGCGGCATTACGGAAATAATCATCGAGGAAGTCGCCAAGCCCGTGGCTACGCCCGCCGGGAACAAATTCGTCACCAGCGAATCGGTTGAGCTGACGAGCGAAACCCCCGGAGCCGTCATCTGGTACACCCTGGACGGCTCCAAGCCGGTGCCGGGCCAAAGCCTGCTTTACTCCGATCCCATCCGCATCGGCGTAACTACCACCCTGAAAGCCATCGCCGTCAAGCCCGGCTTTAAGGACAGCAAGATCCTGACCACGGTTTACACGAAGGAAACGGTGGCCTCGCGGCTGGAGATCCTCGACGAGAACGGAAACGCCATACCCGGGAACGTCCTTACGGGAGCCTCGAAGGCGATTACCATCAAGCTGATCACCACTCAGGATAACCTCACGTCAGCGGACGTGCCCACGGTGACCCGGGCGGCAGGGGATTCGGAAACCGCGCTGCTCCGCTTCAACGGGTCCCTGGGAAACGCCATCGAGTTGTCCTCTAAATTGCCGCTGCTCTCGCCGGCCACGCGTTCATTGAGGAACGATACCTTGGATGCCGCCGGGAACGATACCATAGTGGTGCGCTGGGTGAATCCGTATAACCCCGCCGACGTCGCCGCCGATACCCTCGTGATCAAGCCCGCCTTCGTGGCGGCCGAAGTCTACTTCTCCGCCACCGAGAACGGCCCTAAGATCACCCAGTACCCCGTCAATACCGACACGGTCTACATCGTCGTGAAAACCCGCCCGCGCGATCCTTCCCTCACCTATAACGTGGTCCTCACCTCCAGCGACGGCAGCAGCGATACCGAGGTGATTGTCTTGACCGAACTCTCCCCCGGGGTCTTTTCGGGCAAGGCGCCGGTCGGCACGGGTGCCAAAGCCAAGGGCGATCACGTGATCCAGGTAGCGGCGGCCGGGGACCAGCTTACCGCGGTCTTCACCGATCCGGTTTACCACGATCCGTATCGCGGCGACGCCGGTTTCGCCCAGCAAGTGCAAGAGTCGGCGCAACTGGATTTCATCGATGAGAACGGGGATGCCGTCGCTCCCGGGGCCGTCTGGAGCCCCGCCAAAGGCAAGGTCTTCGTGCGCTACTCCGACGATTGGAACGCCGGCATCGATTCCCTGGTCCATTCCAAGACGGTCCGCTTCAGCTTGGTGAACTGGAAGTCGGGCGATTCCGTGGGCGCCGATAACGAGACGCTCGTCATCTCGCTCAAGTCCCACACCGTCAGCCGCGGGACCTGGGAAGGCTCCATCACCCTGGCGGATTCGTCGAAAGCGAAAGCCGGCGACAACATCCTGGAGACCTATTATCTCGGGAAGCTCCGCGCCGCCGTCACCCCGCATGACAATGCGGGCGCGGACCTCAACGGGGAGGTGACGGATACCTTGGCCATCGCCTATCCCGACCAACCCGCCGAGATCATCGTGCGCGACACCTCGGGCGGCACGGTGCAACGGAAAACCGATCAGGTCGAGATCGTCATCCATGATCAGCTCGTGACGAAATCCGGGGAAGCCACCATCACGGCCACGGTTTCCTGCAGCCAAAGCGGCGACCAAGTCCAAAACGTGGTCTTGGTCTGGAACGGGACGGAATACGTGGCCAAGCCGCCGGTGGAAAAGGGCGAGTTGAATTCCGGCACTCCGAACAAATCGGACGCGATCCTGCAATGCCGCCAAAACGACATCTTCGTCGTGAACTATACGGACCCGGTCTTCGGCACTCCCCGCAGCACCGAGGTGCGTTGGATCGACGATACCCCGCCCGAAATGTGGTATGCCTCGGTTAAGGACGGCTCCCGCATCGCATCGGTTACCGATGGCTCGGCCAACTCTTTCGTAATCGTGGTAAAAGGGGTCAGCCCTACGCGCGATAAGGTGGACACCATCTCGGTGACGTTATCCATCGGCGCTGATGAAAGCGAGATTTTCAAAGCCGTGGAAACCGGCCCTTTCACCGGGGAGTTCCGCACCACCGCCACCTTCCGCTTCCAGACCGGTTCTCCCCAACCCGGCGACGGAACGATCGAGGCCCGTCTCGACCCCAAGGCGCGCATCAACCAGGCGGTCGTGAACGGCAAGGCCACGATATCGGGTAGCGACGTCAAAGCCGATCTCACCTTGTTGTCCATCTTCGATTTGGCGGTCTCGGCCTGGGCCGCGGACGTCGACGGGGACGGTCGCGCCGATCATCTTTACTTCCGCTTCGATCATAGCCTAGCCCGGCTGCCGGATGGGCTCACTGCGGCATACTGGAATGCCGTCTCCCCGGATTTGAAGCAAAAGGCCGAGGCTTCGCAGCTCAGCTTCGCGAAGGGAGATTCTTCGCTCATCATCGCCGATTTCTCGAAGTCGCAGTTCGGCCTAGGCCTCACCGGCATCCCGGACGGCAAACCGGCGCCTTACGCCCTTTTCCCGGACGACAATCTCTTCGGCGGCCAACAGGCCCTCCTGGCCGACTCGGTCGGGCCCATACCCCTCACGGCCATGAAGCTGCCGTCCAATGGCCAGACCTATGCGGTCACCCAAACCGAAAGGCGCTTCACTCCGGATACCCTAGTCATCACGGTTTCGGAAAAGCTGCGCACCAGCACGTCCTTCTCCGCGGTCTTCCGCTTCTCCAAAGGGTGCCGGGACTATTCCGAAAGCGTTCCCTTGCTGTTGTTCAGCCTGCCCGAAACCTCCCCGGACGGCATCACCTATAAGGCCATCGTGGACAACGCCCTGGAAACCCAGACGCCCCTGGTCGGCGATTGCATCTTCCTGGAAACCGACGGGCGCTTCTCGGACTTGGCCGGGAATCTGCCCTCCAAGGTGGGCGCGCCCATCACGGGGGCCGACCCGAAACTCGTGATCCGGGCCTTCAAGGGCTATCCTCCGGTGGCCGGCATCGACGCCGGAAGCGTGGGCTTCACCACCGCGAACCAGGACAAGCTTTCCGACGGCACCTACCGCCAGGAAACGGGGATCGACCAGACCGTACAAGTCATCTGGGTGCCGCCGGTGGGATTCGACGTATCCAACCCCATCGGTTCCCTGGAAAACGTGGCCCGGGACTTCGGGAACTCGCAGACCGGCAACCGGGCCGGCGAGAGCGCGCATCCCCAACCCATGCCCCCCGGAATCAGTACGGTTCAAGTCATCACTTCCGCGGCCTACCTGGCCCACATCACCATCTTCGACAACCTGGGCAACTTCGTCCGCACCATGAACCAGTCTTTCGGGCATAATGGGGAATTACGGAACGGGTCGCGTACGGTGGAAGGGGGCCAAGTCAGCTTCCTGGTCTGGGATATGAAGGATTCCCACGGATCAATGGTGGGCCAAGGCGTCTACGTGTGGAAGGTGAACTTCACCTTCGAGGACACTAATCGGAAGTCCGAAGTGCGCTTTACGCGGACGGGCGTGCTGCGGCAAAACTAGTGGTGGATTCCGCTCTGTGAGGCTTGTGAGCATTCGCTTTCGGCCCATGCCGGAGGGAATGCGAGCCCTGGAAGCCTTTTCATCTAGGGCTTTTGGGGCCTAGCCCGATTATTGAGCGATTACCTTCCGAATCCAGGGGCGGAACATCCCCATCAACATGCGGAAATCCCGCAATTTTTCCTACTATTTCGAGCCTGGAAAACCGGTACAGGGTCGAGGGGTCCAACACCGCTGCATTTTTGAGAGCGGAAAGTATGCTTTCCCACGCGCTCGTTTCGGTTTTTTCGCATATCTTTGCTTAGCGCTAGGGAGGCCCGCCCTGAAAACACCTGCAAAAGGATCCGCCGTGAAGTCCAGACACTTCCTGTTCACCGCTCTTGTCTTTGGGTTTATCCTCTCCGCGTGGGAATCGCCCCTGGCCCAGACCCCTCCGAATATCCTGACCTTGACGGCGAAGGTCCGGGACTTCGCCGAGCTGCCGAATGCATCCAACCCTTGCACGGGCGCCAACTGCCCCAACCATCCGGATTTCAATACCTTCAATGGCGATTGCAGGAACGCGGTAAATCCTGTGATCGACACGACCGGCTCCGTCACTCCTGCGGTTTTCGCGTTCGATAACCGGAATCCCAAGATCCCGCGCGCAGTCACGGGATGCTACACGAGCACCGGCAATTTCGACGACTGGTATAACGATCGCATCACCGATGCCTTGCCCCACCAGAATAAACCATTCCTTTACAACATGATTTTCACGCGCAACGCCCAGGGCTTGTATGTGTACGACAACTCGAGCTTCTTCCCTCTTGATGACGATTCGGTGACTCGGGGAATCACTCGCCCCATCCCCGGTGGTCCCACGAAAACCTTCGGGCATTTGAATACCGTTAACCAAGGTGGCGTGAACACGGCGCTGCATAACTTCGGATTCACCACCGAATTCCATGCGACCTTTACCTATATCGCCTCGGAAACTTCCCCCCAGACTTTCGATTTCAGAGGCGATGACGATGTCTGGGTCTTCATCAACGGCAAGCTGGTAATCGACCTCGGGGGCGTGCATGCGGCCGAAGCCCTGGGAGTGACCTTGAATCAGGCGACCATCGATGCAAAGGGACTGGGCCTGGAGAACGGCAAGAGCTACATGCTGGACTTCTTCCTGGCCGAACGCCACATCGTCGCTTCGGACTGTAAAATCACCACCAGCCTCCAGCTACAGACCAATCAGGTTGACCCGCCCACGGCCGATCCCCGAACCGAAAACTTCGCTTCCCAAGTATCCGTAAGATTGAGCGAAACAACTCCGGGGGCAGTCATCCATTACACTACCGACGGCTCCGTCCCGGATAGCACTTCCCCGATATACGATACCGATCCTGCCAAGAATTTTTCCATCCTCGTCACCAAAACGACCACCATTAAGGCCATCGGGATCAAGGCGGGTTGGAAAACGAGCACGGTGATGAGCGAGACCTATACTAAGGTGTCCCCTGCCTCGACCCTGGATATCCTGGACCAGAATGGGAATACCCTGCCCGGCTACCTGAGCGAACTCAACACCGCTTATACGATTAAGCTGGTTACGTCGCAGGCCCAATTAACCACGGCCTCCGTGGCCGCATCCACCCAGGCGGCGGTGGACAAGGAGACGGTCAGCATCCCTAATCCGGTCTTCGCGAATGATCGATTCACCTTTACCGGGACGGAGCCGCTCGTCATCGGCGCCGCTACGGCCAATGACGGGAAATCCCAGGCTTCGCCCTACGATAGCCTCATCGTTCGTTGGGTCAATCCGCAAGACCCCACCGACATCGCCGAGAAGCATGTCTGGGTGCGGCCCGCGCCTAAACAGGCTAAGGTCTTCTTCGCCACCAATCCGGATGGCACGGGCGCGACCGATTCGATCTCGGGCACCGCGACCCAGGTATACGTTTTCGTTACGGATGAGATCCTGCGATCGACCGATCAACCTACCATCAAGCTGGTGACTTCGACCCCGACCGGTTCCGGCCGGACCGGGGATTCCTTGACCCTGAACCTGACCGTCGTTTCTCCCGGGCTGTACCGCGCGAAGGTTACGCTTTCAATCGTACCCGTATCCGTTCCTGCCGACACGATCATCCAGGTCCAGCTTGGCGACCAGATCAAAGCCAGCTATACGGATCCCCTCGACAAGGATGTCGCCAGCGCCAATGCCGGCTTCGGCAAGCAACCTGAAATCGATGGCGTCTTGACCTTCACCAACAAGGCCGGGGTGGCCGTACCCAACGGAACCCATTACGATCCGGCCCAAGACTCGCTCTTTATCACTTACATGGATGATTTCATCCTCGGCTTGAATTCGATTCCCGTGACCCTATCGATCGTGAACTACAATGGCACGGCGGATCCCGATCTGGAAACCGTACAGCTGAAATTCGTCCAGCAGACGGGCAGCACCGGCGTTTGGAAGGGATCCATCAAGCTGATGGACTCGCCGCACATCCTGAAGAACAACGACACGGCCGATACCTATGTGATCGGCGAGGTGCATGGCGAAGTCACCTCGCATACCAAGAACGGCGGCGCGGGCGCCAAAGCCACGGCCGATCTACTGGTGGCCAATCCCAATCAACCTCCGGGAATCGACATCACTAATCCGAACGGGGACGTGGTCATTAAGCGTACCGACTCCAGCATCGTAGTCACCATTACCGATCAGTCGTTGTCCTCGGCGATCGACACCCTTTATTTCAACGTGTCCTGTACGGGAAGCCGGGACGGGCTTGTCGACTATATGGCGGTGGAAACGGCGCCTGGTTCGGGGAAATACGTATCGACCCCGATTCCCAAGAGCGAAGGCCCGGCCGTCAACGACAAAAGCCTCCAATGCTTGTCCCACGACGTAATCCAGGTCACCTACACGGACCCGGTCTACAAGGACGGCAAGAGCGTACAGGTGGACATCAACGAGCCGATGACTCCCACCCTCTCCTTCTCCAGCGATCCGGCCGGCAAGAATCCGATCTTGTCGATATCGGACGCCGATGCGGATTCCTTTTACGTGGTGGTCACCGGACGCAATCCCGATATCAATGCCGTGGATAACGAAACCGTTACCATGACCATCGGTACCGAATCCGAGAATTTCATCGCGGTGGAGACGGGGAAGGCGACCAATATCTTCATCGCCAAGGTCCCGTTCAAGTTCGTGACCGGGGCGCAGACGCCGAACAACGGCATCCTGGAAGGCAAGGTCGCTTCGGGCAATCTCAACGGCCAAGTCACCGCCGTCGGAAAGGTGACCATCGACGCGGCGGTGGCGACCGGGTCCATCATCCTGAGCGCCGCCTATGACCAGGTCGTGAAGGCTTATATCAAGGATACCAACGGGGACGGCCGCGGCGACAAGGTCTACATCGTGTTCCAGAATCAACTGAGCCATCTTCCGGGTGCGGACACGGCCCATTGGAATTCGGAACTGTTGCCCGGGAAGCTGGCCGACAAGGCCAAAATCTCCTTCCTCAATTCCGATTCCACCACGGTGGTGCTGGATTACACCTCGAACCAGTTCGATCTTTACAAGACGGCCCTGGACCAGGCCAATCCGCCGATGGTGACCTTGCCTTCGGATGATGCGCTCTTCAAGGGCCAACATCCTTTCATCGATGATTCCATCGGGCCGGTGATCGTTTCCGCGGTCAAGCATCCGGTCAACGCCAACCTGATCGCGAAGGGCGACAAATCCTTGAACCAGGATACCCTTTACGTGAAGCTTTCCGAACCGTTGAAGCTCGGCGACTTCACCCAGATGCTGAAATTCGGCGGCAGCTGCACCGATTACAGCAGCGCCAAAGTCATCACCGCCTCCTCTCCGCCGGCGACGCAGACCAACCCGCCCGATCCGACCACCTATATCGTCATCATCGACAACAATACCGGGCTTTCCCCGGCGGCCGGCAAGGATTGCATCTTCCTCAACGCCGATGGAAAGTATACGGACACCTCCGGGAACATTCCGCCCAAGTACGGCGTGAAGCTCGAGGGAGACGACGGCAGAAGGCTGATCGAGCTTTTCCGCGGCTACCCGCCCGTGGCAGGCTTGAATCCGACGAACCCCGCTTACCAGGTTTCGAACCAGGATTCCCGCGATGATAACAAGGGTGGAATCGCCCAGGAAACCGCTCCCGGTTCGGACAAGTACGCCGTGTACTGGATTCCCCCCGTGGGATTCGTCCCCGGTAGCGCCACGAAATTCGATGGGTCGAAGACGGCCTCAGGGCGTACGGTGGCCATCAATGATCTGCCTTCCGGATCGGATCCCGGCGCGATCCAATGCGGGACAAGAACGGCCAGATCGCGGCCAATGGCGTGTACGTTTGGAAAGTCACCTTCCAGTTCCAGGGCGGCAAGCAAGAGGTCGAGTACACGCGTACCGGTATCCTGCGTAAGAATTAATCGGGATCCGAAAGGACCGGATGGGATAGGCCCCGCCTCAGGCGGGGCCTTTTTCGTTGGCAGCCGGGAAGGCTAGGTTCCGAGGGCAGCCAAGAATGCGGACACCGCCAGGCCGCGGTGGCTGATGGCATCCTTCACTTCGCCCGGAAGCTCGGCAAAGGTTTGCGCATAACCGCGCGGAATGATAATGGGATCGTACCCGAAGCCTCCCCCGCCCCGCTCTTCCCGGATGACCTCCCCTTCGCAGACCCCTTCGAAGTAGGCCGGAGCGGCTCCGGGAGCCAGGAAGCAAAGCACGCAGCGAAAGCGGGCGCGCCTGTCAGGAACGCCTTCCAGCGCCTTGAGCAGCTTGGCCCGGTTGGCGGCCGCCATGGGCAGGGCTTTGCCCGCCGGGTCTAGCCAAGGGCCCGGGGGGCCGCTTTCCAGGGCGGAATAACGGGCGGAGTAGAGGCCCGGGGCGCCGCCCAAGGCGTCCACTTCCAGGCCGCTATCATCGGAAAGGACGGGATGCCGGGTCAGGGCCGCCAGGGCCCGGGCCTTGAGGAGGGCGTTCTCCCGGAAAGTGGTCCCTGTCTCCTCCACGTCTTCGTGGAAGCCGATATCGGCAGGGGTGAGCAAGGAGAAGCCGGCAGGACCCAGCAGGGCCTGGAATTCGGCCACCTTGCCCTTATTGCCCGTGGCGATGACCAGGGCCTTATGGTTCTCGGGCAAGCCTTGGGATAAGTCCGAACGCATGCCCGGCCACCCTACTTCGGCTTGAGGACGAAGTTCACCAGCTTATCCGGCACGGCGATGACCTTGACCACGTCCGCGCATTCCAGGTAGGCCTTGAACTTGGGATGATTGCGGGCCAGCGCCTCCAGGTTTTCCTTGGAGGTGCCTTTGGCCACCGGTTGTTCCACGCGGACCTTGCCGTTGGTCTGGAAAACCACGTTCACGGTATCCTCCACCGTGAGGGCCTCATCCCAGGCGGGCCAGGGCGCGTAGGCCAGGCTTTCCTTATGGCCCAGGTTCTCCCACATCTCTTCGGCGATATGGGGCGCGAAGGGCGCGAGCAATTTCACCAGGGTCTCGGCGGCCGAGCGGCTGGTGGCGCCGGCCTGCTCCGATTCGCTCCCGATGTCGCTCACGAAGATCATCAATTGGGAGATGGCGGTGTTGAAGCGCAATCCCTCGATGTCTTCGGTGACCTTCTTGATGGTCTGGTGCATTCGCTTGGTCAGGGTCGCGGAGGGCGGCGCATCCGCGATGGCCGCGTCCGCCTTGTCATCCCCCACCACCGCGCGCCAGGCCTTGTTCAGGAAGCGCCACAGGCCTTCGATGCCGGCGGTCTGCCAGGGCTTTTGGCGTTCCAACGGCCCCATGAACATTTCGTACAGGCGCATGGAATCGGCCCCGTAGCGCTCGATCACGTCGTCCGGGTTGACCACGTTACCGCGGGACTTGGACATCTTCTCGCCATCCTCGCCGAGGATCAGGCCCTGGTTGACGAGCTTCTGGAACGGTTCGGCCTGGGATACCAGCCCCAAGTCGAAGAGGAATTTCTGCCAGAAGCGCGCGTACAGCAGATGCAAGACCGCATGCTCGGCCCCGCCGATGTAAAGGTCCACCGGCATCCAATACCGTTCGGCCTCGCGGCTGAAAGGTTCCTTATCGTTGCGCGCGTCCACGAAGCGCAGGAAGTACCAGCTCGATCCCGCCCACTGGGGCATGGTATTCAACTCGCGCTTGCCCGCGGGCACGGGGCCCTGGCCGGGATCGGGCGCGCCGGTGGACCCCGGGTATTCGGCCCAGGCGACGGCCTTGCCGAGCGGCGGCTCGAAAGTCCCCGTGGGGCGGTAATCCTGGACATCCGGCAGTATCAAAGGCAGTTCGGAGTCCGGGAGGGAGCGGACGCCCTCCGCGGTATTGACCAAGGGAAATGGTTCTCCCCAATAGCGTTGCCGGGCGAAAAGCCAGTCCCGCAGGCGGTACTGGATACGCGCCTTGCCCAAGCCCTTCTCTTCCAGCCAGGCGTTCATCTTGGCTTTGGCCGACTCCACGTCCAAGCCGTCCAGGAAGCCGGAGTTCACCAGCTTACCGTCGCCCGTCCAGGCTTGCTTGGCGATGTCGCCGCCTTGGATCACTTCGATGATGGGCAAGCCCATCACCCTGGCGAAGGCGTAATCGCGCTCGTCATGGGCGGGCACCGCCATGATGGCGCCGGTCCCGTAGCTCATCATCACGTAATCGGAAGTCCAAATCGGGATGCGCTTGCCGGTGGCCGGATTGATCGCGAAAGCTCCGGTGGCTTCCCCGGTCTTATCCTTGTCCAACCCGCGCTCGAAATCCGATTTGCTGCCGGAAGCCCTTCGGTAGGCGTCCACGGCGGCCCTGCGATCGGGCGTCACGATCGCGGCCAGGATTGGATGCTCGGGTGCCACGACCATATAGGTGGCGCCGAACAAGGTGTCCGGGCGCGTGGTGAAAACGGTGAGCGGCTGGCCATGGCCTTCCACTTGAAAGCGCACCTCGGCGCCGCTGGAGCGGCCAATCCAATTGCGCTGCATGGCCTTGATGGATTCGGGCCACTCGAGCCCGTCGAGATCCTTGATCAGGCGTTCGGCGTACGCGGTGATGCGCAACATCCATTGCCGCATGGGGCGGCGTTCGCACGGGAAGTCCCCGCGTTCCGAACGCCCATCGGTCACTTCCTCGTTGGCCAAGACCGTACCCAAGTCCTGGCACCACCAGACCGGCGCCTCGGCGATATAAGCCATGCGCTTGGAATCGCGGTAACGGGCGATCCCGGCCGCGCCCTGCGATTGCACTTCCGCGGGAATTGGCAGCTCGGCCATGGGCCGGGCCTTATCGGCCGCGAAATCGTACCAGCTCTCGAACAGGCGCTTGAAGATCCATTGTGTCCACTTGAAGTAGCCCGGATCGGTGGTGCTGATCTCGCGATCCCAATCGTAGGAAAAGCCGAGCGCGCGGATCTGCCGGCGGAAATTGTCGATATTGGAAAGGGTGGTGGCCGCGGGATGCGTCCCGGTCTTGATGGCATGCTGCTCGGCGGGAAGGCCGAAAGCATCCCAACCCATGGGATGCAGGACGTTGAAGCCCTTCGCCCGCTTGTAGCGGCAAACGATGTCGGTGGCCGTGTAGCCTTCGGGATGGCCCACGTGCAGCCCATTGGCCGATGGGTACGGGAACATGTCGAGGGCGTAGAATTTGGGTTTTGACCGATCGAGGGTGGCCGTGAAGGTCTTCTTTTGCAGCCAATGGTCCTGCCATTTGGGCTCGACGGTCTTTGGATTGTATCGGGGCACGAGGTACCTGGGTGTGTGGTTTGAGGGGAAAAAGATAGCTAAACAAGGGATTTCCCGTGATTGCTTAATGGCCCGCCGCGACCCCCGCCCCGCGGGAACGGGTCGGCATCGGGACGGGGTTGAACCGGCGCTCTCCAACGCATAGGATGGCGTACGCGGAAAAGGGTCGGCGAAATCCCATTTACACCAATATTAATGGTCTTAATATCGAATCACCGCGGTTGGCCGCTTCCCTGGACCCCGGGATTTGCGGCAAAAGTATCCCTCCCGCCGAACCCCGCCCGAATGGCGATTCGCGAGCTAAGGCGCCGCCGATGAAACCGCGGCATGGGCCCGGATTGCTAGCATTTATCCCCTATTCACGGGAACGGAGGCCTGAGCTATGCGGTTAAGGGAATTCGGGAAATCGGGATTGCGCGTGTCGGAAATCGGCTTCGGCGCTTGGGCCTTGGGGGAATCATGGTGGGGTAAGCAGGATGACAAAGAATCATTGAAGTCCCTCCACCGGGCCGCCGAACTGGGCGCCAACTTCATCGATACGGCGCAGGTCTACGGCGATGGCCGCAGCGAATCCATCATCGCCCGCTTCCGCAAGGAATGGAAGGGCGAACTCATCGTCGCCACCAAGACCCCTCCCGAAGCGGGCGAATGGCCGCCATCCCCATACGATCCGCCCTCGGTATCCTATTCGCCGGCCTACCTGCGCGCCAACGTGGAGAAGCGGCTCAAGGCGTTGGACGTCGAGCGCATCGATATCCTGCAATTGCATAGCTGGACCCGGGCCTGGAACCGGAATCCCGCGCCTTTCGAAACCTTGCGCCGGCTGCGCGAGGAGGGCAAGATCGGCCTCATCGGGGTCTCCACCCCCGAGCATGATCAGAATTCGGTGGTCGATTTGATCAAAGGCGGTTGGGTCGATTCGGTGCAGGTCATCTTCAACCTCTTCGAACAGGAGCCCGCGGCGGAGATCCTGCCGGCGGCGGCGGAGCATGGCGTGGGCATCATCGTGCGCATGGCATTCGACGAAGGCGCCTTGACCGGCAAGTTCAATCGCCAAACCGTTTTCCCCGCGGGGGATTTCCGTTCCGACTACTTCCGGGGCGAGCGCCTGGGCCGGGTGGTGGATCGAGTGGAACGCATCCGGAAGGATTTGGAAGGAAGCGGCTATACCATGCCGCAGGCTGCGCTCAAATTCTCCCTGGGCCATCCCGCCGTAAGCACGGTGATAGCGGGCATCCGTAATCCCGCGCAGGCGGAGATGAACCTGGCGGTCTCCGATCTGCCAGACCTCCCTAAAGTCCTGCAGGAGAAGTTGCGGAGGCATAATTGGCGCAGGGGGATCTGGTATGCTGACCATTGGTGAATGAGGTGGGTCTGGGCGGGGCCGCGAGCCGGTGGGGCGGCTCGGATGCTCGCTTTCGGTAAAGCGGTCCTTCCGCGGCTTGGGAACGCGACGCCCGCGAACCGCACTGCCGGTCTCTCGCCGGCTGACGCGGGCTTTCGAATTTTCCGGGCTGAATCGCTTTCCCGAGCCGCGACGCTTGCAACTCGCCGCCCCACCGTCTCGCGGCCCCGCCCGTCCCCGCTCTTCTCCCCATGTTCCGCATACCCGTTCATGATGCGTTCGAAGGGAACGGGGTTGCCGGTGCCCTTGGCTTGTGGCCGCGAAGATTGCGGCCTCGAAGATTGCCGAGTCTGATTGCCTGCCGGGGCGCCCGGGCTGTAGGATATGGATGATATGGAGAGGGATACCCGGCGACTGGCGATCGTGAGCGTTAGCTTGGGGATTTGCGTCGCTACCTTGATGCCCGTGCAGGCCGGGCTCCTCGATGCGTTGAAGCATGCCGGGTTGCCCTGGCGCGCTATCGCTCACGGCAGCAATGTCCTTTCCTTCTTCGATGCGGCGCAGAATATCCTTCTCTTTCTGCCATTGGGATTCCTCCTGGGGTCTGATGCGGACGGGTTGCCGGGGAAGTCGCCCAAGCGGGCCGCTGCCTTGTGCCTGCTCTTTAGCGCGGCCATCGAGTGCGCGCAAGCCTGGATTCCCGGACGCTTTCCCTCGATCTGGGACGTTACCTTCAATTCGATAGGCAGCGGCGATCCCCGGGGCGCGAATTCCCTTGCTTAACCGGGGGCCGGCAGATGATTTTCTTATTAACCCCCTTCCGGTTCCCTTTACTTCTCCGGAGGTACCAATGCGTATCCGCGGTTGGCTCGTTGCCCTTTTAGTCCTAAGCGCGATATACCGGCTTTCGGCCCATGAAGATTCGTGGCTCCGTTCCAACGATCCGGAGAATGCCTCTTATTTCGCGCCTAAGCTTAGGGTCTCGCATTTGCAGGATTCCCTGGCTTTTTGGCCCGGCGTGGGCATCGGTTGGATTGTCGGTTCGGTCATCTCGGTCGGGTTCGAAGGCTATATGTTGGCCACCGATCCGCGCGGCCCGAACGCCTCGGGGCGATTATCCATGGCTTTGGGCGGCATGTCCTTCGAAGCCACGCCCTTTCCCGAACGCCGGACCCATATGTCCTTCAACGTGCTCGTCGGGGCCGGCGGATCGCAAACCGAAGGCGAGGTGGGCCTCGACAGCCTATCGAACCATACCTTCTTTTTCGCGGCGCCCGGCGCTAAGCTGGAATTCAATCTGACGCCGAATATCCGGTTGTGCCCCGGCATCAGTTATTTATGGTCACCCGATCCCGTTTGGGGATTGCCGGGCAACGGGCTTCAGGAACCCATGCTCACCTTCGATTTGCTTTTGAAGAAGCGCGATCCGGATTGATCGACCGCGCTCAATCGATCATGTGAATGGGCGAATTGCGATCGATCCCCACGGCGCTGCGCTCGTAGAAATCGGCGAGAAGCTTATCGCGCTCCATCGCCGGCAACGCGAACTTATCCCGTCCCCTGGATTTCAGGAAAGCGTCCAGGTTGGCCGCCAAAACGCCCGCGCAGACCGAGACGTTCATCGATTCGGTGAGGCCGTATTGCGGGATGCGGAAGCGCACGTCCGCGGCGGCTAAGGTGTCGGGGTGGTTGCCCATGACCTCGGATCCGAGATAGAAAGCCGTGGGGCGCGACAGATCGACCTGGTCCAGGGGCAAGGACTCGGGCGCCGTGGAGGCGACGGCGATGCGGTAGCCCTTGGCCTTCAGCCCTTCCAGGCAGCGCACCCGCTTGGAATAGCTGTAAATATCCAGCCATTTGTAGCTGCCTTTCAGCACGGAACGGCCTACGCGATAGGGATTCACTTCGGATATGACGTGCACGTCCTGGAACCCGAAGACCTCGCTGGTGCGGATGACCGCGCTGATGTTATGGGGATCCTTCAGATCCTCCAATACGAAAGCGAAATGGCGGATACGTTGATCCACCACGCCTTTGAGGAGCTCCCGCCGGTGCTCGGTGAGCTTATGGCCGTATTTCTCGATGAGGGCGGATATGTTCTCGGATTCCATTGGCAGCTCACCGGGATGCCGGGATCGCGCAGGGATCCCGGGGCCGGCGGGGGCCAATATAGGAAAGGCAGCGCCTTCCAATCCGTTACTGGATGTGGATACCGTCGAACAAGGACGCTTCCGGGAAAGCGGGTAGCGCGCGGCCGTCCAAGGAGACCACGCCTTTACCATCCGGACGGGCGACCAGGATTTGGTTCGCGCCTGAGGCGCCGCGGCCGAAGAGCACCGAAGCGCGCGTGCTCTTCGCCAAGGGACGAATCTCGATGCCCGTAGCCGACCCGAGGAAAATCTTCTGCGCGAAATTGTAGAAGCTACGATCCCATACCCGCTTTTCATGCCCCAGGTTGGCCTCGATCTGCCAGACATGGGTGACGTTGTTCTGGTCGAAATAGTCATGGTATTTTTGGCCGTTGGTGACCAGGCCGTCCGTGCTTCCGTAAGACATGTAGATGAACTTCACGTTCTTCTTGATGACGGAGACATCCTTGATGGTCGCGGTGGGCGCTTGCGTATTGGGCGCGGCCGAGTAGGGCCCGAGATAGTGGAATAGCTCGGTATGCGGGAACCCGAAGTTGAAGGTCTGCCCGCCGCCCATGGATAGGCCGGCGAGGGCGCGCGAATCGGGATCGGTCGCCACGGAATACGTCTTCTCGACCCAGGGGATCAAGTCGCCGATGAGGACGTCCCCGAAAGCGGCGAAGCCATCCGAAGCGCCCTTGGTATTCCCGTCGGGCATGACCACGACGAAGGGTTTGATCAGGTTTTTCGAAAGCAGGTAATCCATGATGTTGGCGGCATCGCCTTCGTTGCTGCCCTGCCCGATCCAGGAAACCTCGTTCCCACCGATTCCATGCATCAGGTAAACCACAGGGTACTTCTGGCTGGTCGAATATCCCGGCGGCGTATATACGGTCACCTTTTGCGTGCTGTATTTCTGCGTCTGATAAGACTGGGAAGCCGTCACCGTTCCATGGGGAATGCTCGAGCTCTTGGAATCGAATCCATTAGGGGGAACCGGAAGATTGGCCGGATCGCTGGAGAAGGCCAGTACCGGAAGCAGAATCAATCCGAGGGTCGAAATCTTACCAATCATGATATTTTCTCCTGAGTGCGATTCGGAAAACGCGCCCCTACGGGTGCGCCGCAAATGCCGCATACCGGATCCGTTCCAAG
Source organism: Fibrobacterota bacterium (assembly GCA_019509785.1). Lineage (NCBI taxonomy): Bacteria > Pseudomonadati > Fibrobacterota > Fibrobacterota bacterium. The sequence goes on from JAEKLQ010000063.1 coordinate 22,608, forward strand.
AACCCTGCGTATGTGAAGATACGGGAAAAGCCGCTTTCCTGCGTTCGGAGAATGCGCGGAAAATCGCGACTCTTCATGACTCAAACGGATTTTTCCGAAACCGGAAAACATCTTCAAGTCATGATCAGCCGAGAAGCGCGACAAAGTTCACGAATCGGGAATTTGCGCTTGCGTTTTACCTGGAGCGTTCCAGGTGCGCCGAATCTCTTGCTAGGGAAGCTTGAGGAATTCGGAAATCTTCTTCTTCTCTTCCGGAGTCCAATCGGTCGCAGCTTGCAGCTTTTCCGCCGCGCCCGGCACAGCCAATTTCTTGGCTGTGTCGGTGATATCGTTGAGGACGTCCTTCACCTTGGATAGGACCACCTTGCGGAATAGCCCAAGGTTCATGATCCCGTTGATGACCCCATTGCCGGGGAAGACCAACAGGTTCATGCGGTACTTGAGTATGCGCGGCCGCGATGGATCGGGATAGTAGGAGAAGTCCATCAAGGAAGGCCCCTTCAAGGTCCACCAGGCCACGGTGGCGATGCCGTAGCCGAAATAGAAAAGACGCTTTTCCTGGGAAGAGCCGGAGATCAGGACCGCATCGCCCCGCAAACGCTTGCCCTTGGTCCCTTTGAAATGGCGCCGCTCGGCATCGACGTATTCCGCGGTGTAAGGCTCGTTCTGGAAATGGCTTACCAAACGCGCCGACAGGGGCAGGTCCGCGAGCAGATAAGCCAAACGCTCCTGCGAAATGGGAAGCTCATCCTCGATGACGTAAAGGGTGCGGTATTCCATTCCCAGGAAGCGGTAGAGGTTGTAGCCATAAAGCGGATGGCCCGGCGTGATGCCGCGCGAGTTGAGCAGGCGGGCCTCGGAACAACGCGTGCTGTCGAATTTGAAATCCGGCTTGGGGATGTATTTGGGGTCGGGGCAATAGCCCTGGGGCATCGGCAGGCCGCAGCCGGAAACGAGATTGCAGAAGTCGCGCTGCCCGGCAGTGACCTTGGGGGCGGGCGCGGGGCCCGGGGACGCGGGCGCCCCGGCCTTAGCCTGCGGAGCCGGCATCGGCTTGGCGGCGTACGCGATGAAGAGAGGGATGACCAGTAAAGCTGGCCATCGTACCGGTCCCTTCCCCACTTTTCCCTCCAGGTTACTGGAATTTCTTGAAAATAAGGGTGGCGTTGTGACCGCCGAACCCGAAAGAATTCGAGAGGAAGGTCTTGATGGGCTCCTCGCGCGCCTGGTTAGGGACGTAATCCAGATCGCATTCCGGATCGGATTCGAACTGATTGATGGTAGGATGCACCACGTTGCGGTTGAACGCCATGAGGCCCGCCACCGCCTCGGCCGCGCCGGCCGCGCCCAGCAAGTGCCCGATCATGGATTTGGTGGAATGCACCATCACCTTGCGGGCATGGTCACCCAGGGCGCGCTTGATCGCCAACGTCTCGCCCGCATCCCCGCGCGGCGTCGAAGTGCCGTGGGCGTTCACGAGATCGATGTCGGAAGGATTCATGCCCGCCGATTGCAAGGCGTTACGCATGGCGCGGTATCCGCCGGCCCCGTCCTCGCAAGGCGCGGTGATATGATGCGCGTCGCAGCCCATCCCGTAACCGGCGAACTCGCCATAGATCTTGGCGCCGCGCTTCTTGGCGTGTTCGAGCTCTTCGAGTACCAGTACGGCGGAGCCTTCCCCCATCACGAAGCCGTCGCGACCCTTGTCCCAAGGACGCGAGGCGGTCTTGGGATCCTCGTTACGGGTGGAAAGGGCCTTCATGTTGGCGAAGCCGGCGTAGATCACTTCGATCATGGAGGCTTCGGATCCCCCGGTGAACATGATGTCGGCGGCGCCGCGCTTGATGATTTCGTAAGCCTCGCCCATGCTGTGGTTGGAGCTGGCGCAGGCCGACAGGATGGTGTAATTGGGGCCCTGCAGGTTGTTCTCGATGGCGAAGTAGGCGGCCACCGTATTGGGCAGGATCATGGGGATGAAGAAAGGGGATACGCGCTTATGGCCCCGCTCCACCATCACCTTGGTATCGGACTCGAATGTGGAGACGCCTCCCATGCCGGTGGCGATGATGGCCCCGGCCCGCTCGGGATCGAATTTGCCTTCGAGTCCCGAATCGGCCATGGCCTGGTGGGACGCCACGTGGGCGTAAATGATGGCCCGGTCCAGGCGCCTGGCCATCTTCTGGTCCTTGAAGTAAGGCATCCATTCGAAGTCCCGCACCTGCCCGCCGATGCGGCTCGACATCGTTTCGTTCGGGAAGCGGTTCACCATCCCGATCCCGGATTCGCCGAGGGCCAGCCGCCGCCAATACTCGTCCACGCTCAAGGCCAGGGGATTGACGGTTCCCAGGCCGGTGATCACCACGCGTCTCGACATAACCGTTCCTCTTTCCCTAGCGTGTTACTTACGCGCCTCGATATCCGCGATGGTCATCTCGTGCACGGGCCCGAAATGCGAAAGGGCCGCCTGGTTGCGCTCATCCGTCTTCATCAGTTCCGCCTTGTTGCCCACCACGATGATGCGCATGGAATCGGGATCGAAATACTTGCGGAAGGCGGTTTCCACCTCGGCCTTGTTCATGCCGGAAATGGTTTTGATGTACTCGGTGAAATGGTCGGGGCTGCGGTGCCATATCTCGCCTTGGGCGAAGATATGGGCCGTGGCCGCGGGCGTGTCGAAGGTGGCGGGCAGGCTCTTGATCAGGCCGTCCTTGGCGCGCTGCAATTCCTCGTCCGTGACCCCGTCCTTGGCCATGCGCTTCATTTCGGAGAGCACCAACTTCACGGCATAAGCGGCGGTTTCCACCTTGGTCTGCAAGGATACGTTCACCGTGGATTTGCGGTAATAATCGCTTCCCACGTCGCTATCGATCCCGTAGGCCAGGCCCTCGTTGGAGCGAACCTTCTCCATCAGCCGGGAAGTGAAGCCGCCGTCCCCGAAGATGTAGCTGGCCACGATCAAGCGGTAGTAATCCGGATCGGGTCGTTTCACACCCGGCGCGCCCAGGCGGATGGTGGCCTGGGTGAAAGGCTTGTCGATGACGTAGACGCCGGGGGCTTGCGGCCCCGGGAACGGCGGAAGCGAATCGGTTCCGCCCTTGTAATCGGGGGGGAACTTGGCGATGAGCTTGTTGAGCTGGGCGATCATTTCCTGGCGATCGAATTGCCCCGAGACCCCGATGACCATGCCCTTGGTCGAGTAGCCCGAACCGATCCAGGTCTTGAGCTTGGCGGTGGTTACGGCTTCCACTTCTTTGGCATTGGCCAACCAGTTGATCGCGTTCGGGCCGAACATGACGTGCTCGTAGGCGACCCCCATTACCCCGTTGGGCGTGTCATAACGGTGCTTCAGGTTCTCGAGATAGGCGCGCTTCTGCACCTTGAAGACCTCGGGGTCGAGTCCGGGCCGCAAGGCCACCTCGGGCAGCAGATCAAATAGCGCGTAAGCATCCTTCTTGAGGGCGTCCAGGGAGAGTTCGGCCTGATAACGGCCGATACCGGCCCCCACGGATGCGGCCACGAACTCCAGGCTGTCTTCCAGTTGTTCGGGCTTGAGGCGGGCAGTGCCGCCCGATTTGAGCATGGCGGAATAGAGTCCCAAGGGGGCCACGTCGGCGGGCTGCTTGGGGAGATCGGGGTGGCCGAACAGGATTTGCATCTGGATCAAGGCCAGGGTGCTGTCCGGGACCAGGTAGGCTACCACTCCGCGATCCAGGACCACGCGATGATCCTTGGGATGCGGCGGTTGGTAGGTGAACTCGGGAAAGACGATTTTCGAGTAATGATCGGGAATGCCGGAGGAGGACATGGCGCCCGTCACCTTGGCTGTAGCCGTCTTGACCATTTCCTTTGTCTGGACGGCGGCGGTCTTGACCGCCTGGCCGGTAGCCTTGGCGGCCGTAGCGACGGCGTTACCGGGATGGGCGAGCGCCTGCTTCGCCTCGACGGCGGCCTGCTTAGGCCCCGAAGCGTGGGCCTTGGAAGAATCCACAGGGGCGGCGGCCCATGCGGCGCAGGCGATGAAAGGCACTAGTGCGGCGAAGCGGTTCATTGCGCGCCTCCTTCCTGGGCGGCAGCGGCTTTCGGCTTGGCCGCCTTGGGGGTCTTAGCCTTCCCACCGGCTGCGCCGGTGGGACCCAAAGCCCCATGCGCGCCGGGAACGGGCGCTTCGGGCAGGATCAAGCCGGTCGTCGAGTTTTGCACGGTGAAATATTTCTTGCATACGTCCTGCACCTGCTGGGCGGTCACTTTCTCTACGCCGTCGGGGAAGCGGTTGATGTAGTCCCAGCCGCCGCGCATTTCCCAGAAGGCGAGCTCGGTGGCCAACTCTTCCTTGTCCAACAACTGCCGTTGGGTGCGGGCCACCACCTGGTTCTTGGCCCGGGTGAGTTCGCGCTCCGTGATGGGCTTCTGCCCCAAATCGGTAAGCACTTCCCAAACGGCCTTTTCCACTTTTTCCGGCTGGGGATTGCCATCCAGATCCGCCTCGATGGAGAAGTTCGACGTGTACTTATCCACGCCGTTGCCGCCCGCGGCGTTCAGCGCGATTTTCTTTTCCTTCACCAACTTCTTGTAGAGCCTGCCGCTCTTCCCCGAAAGCACGCCTTCCACGATATCGAGGGCGTACAGATCGGGATGATCGAAACCGGGCGTGTGGAAGAGGATGTCCATGCGGGGCTTGGCCGAGTTCTTCAGTACCGTCATGCGCTTGGCGCCCGGCTGCTGGGGTTCTTCCACCACCACCGGCGGGAATTCCGACCCGCGCGGGATGCCGCCGAAGTATTTCTTGATATCGGCCAGGGTGGATGCCGGATCGAAGTCCCCCACCAGCACCAGGATGGCGTTGTTGGGCTTGTAGTATTTGCGATAGTGCTCGTCCGCCATCTCCCGGGTCAGGTTGCGGATGTTGGAAGGATATCCGATGGTGGGCAGGCGGAAGGGATGGGCTTCGTAGAACAAGGCCATCAGGCTTTCCCAATAGCGGCCGGTGGGGCTATCCTCCACGCGCATCCGGCGCTCTTCCATCACCACGTCCCGTTCCGAATAGAACTCGCGCAAGACCGCGTTCTGCATGCGATCCGATTCCAGCCACAAGTAGAGATCGATCTTGTTCTTGGGCAAGGTCACGAAATATGCCGTCATCAGATCCGAGGTGAAGGCGTTGAGGCCGGTGCCGCCGTTCTTCTCGTAGGCTTCCCACAGCTCGTACTTGATCATCAGCTTGCGCTCTTCGGCGATGAGGGAGTCGTAACGACGCTTGAGAGCCACGCGCGAGGCCGTGTCCGCGGGCGGCAGGCTGCGGTATTTTTCCATCAAGGCATCGATGGCCGTGATGTACTCGGCGTCCTTTTCGGGATCCTTCACGCCCACCTTCTTGGTGCCCTTGAAGAGCATGTGCTCGAGGAGATGCGCGATGCCGTTGTTCTCGAAATTCTCGTGCACCGATCCGGTGACGTAAAACAAGCGGCACGCCACCGTGGGCGCCTGCTTATCCTGGAACAGGATGACCTTGAGGCCGTTGTCGAGCACGGTATAGTCGGCGCGGATGGCGGCGCGCGCAGGCGCGAAAGCCGCCAGGGCCAGCGCCCCGATCGAGATCCAAACCCGCATGCGTCCCTTCATATCTGTTTCTCCTCCAGCATGGAGCGATTCCAATCCACGATGGCATAGGAATAGCCTTGCTCTGTGAGGAACAGTTGCCGGTTCATCCCGAACTCCTGTTCCTTGGTGTCTTTGGTGATGATGGTATAGAAGTGCGCCAGGGATCCGTTGGCTTTGGGGCGCAGCACGCGGCCCAGGCGCTGGGCCTCTTCTTGCCGGCTGCCGAAGGTCCCGGAGATCTGGATCAGGACGTTCGCATCGGGGATGTCCACGGCGAAATTCCCGACCTTGGAGACCATCAAGGTCTCGATCCTGCCATCTCGGAATTCCTTGTAAAGGACCTCGCGCTCGGAATTCGGCGTGGCGCCGGTGATAAGCGGCACCTTGACGGCCGCGGCGAGGGAATCCAATTGATCCAGGTATTGCCCGATGATGAGAACGCGATCGTGGTTGTGCTTTACGAGCAGTTCCTTCACCACCTTGAACTTCTCTGGATTACAAGCCGCGATCGCCATCTTCTTGCGCAAATCCGCCATAGCGTACGACATCTTCTCGTCGGGGCGCAATCCCACGCGGATCTCGGTGCAGGTGGCGGTGGCGATCCAACCTTGGGATTCCAGCACCTTCCAGGGGACTTCGAATTTCTTGGGGCCGATGAGCGAGAATACGTCCTTCTGGCGCCCGTCCTCGCGGATGAGGGTGGCGGTGAGGCCCAGCCGGCGCGTGGCCTGCATGTCCGCGGAAATGCGGAACACCGGCGCGGGCAGGAGATGCACCTCATCGTAAATGATCAATCCCCAATTGTTCTTCGAGAAGATTTCGAAATGGGGGAAGTCCTCGCTCTGCCGTTTGCGGTAGGTGATGATCTGGTAGGTCGCCACGGTGACCGGAGCCAGCTTCTTGCTGTCCCCCGTATACTCGGCGACTTGGTCGGCCTTGAGCGTGGTCTTGTCGAGGATTTCGCGGATCCATTGCCGCGCGGCGGTCACGTTGGTCGTGAGGATAAGGGTATGGCAGCGCACCTTGGCCATGGTCGCCAACCCCACCAGGGTCTTGCCCGCGCCGCAGGGGAGCACGATCACGCCGGAGCCGCCCTTGTCGCTTCCGCCCGCGTGGAAGACCTGGACCGCATCGTTCTGGTACTGGCGGAGGTTCAGCGGCTTGCCTTCCAATGTCTTCTCGCGGACGTCCACCTCCAGAGGCGCGCCGGTAACGTAACCCGCGAGATCCTCCGCCGGGAATCCGATGTTGGTTAACGCCATCTTGACCGCCCCGCGCGTATGCGGGAAAAGGGTCACGCGACGATCATCGAGAACGGAATCGATAAGGGGCGCCGTCTGCCGATGGTTGCGGATCTCGGTAAGCAAGGCCGGATCCAGCGTCTCCAGGATCATGCGGCCGTCCTCGCGGAGGATGCGCACCTGGCCGTACCGCTCCATGAAGGTTTCGACCTCGAAGATGAGGTTGTGCGGCAGATCGAAACGGGAATAGGCCCGCAAGGTGTCGAGGACCTCCTTGGCGCTATGCCCGGACGAAGCGGCGTTCCAAAGGGACAAGTGCGATATGCCGTAGGTATGCATATGTTCCGGGCTCTTGAGGAGCTCGGTGAAGGGGGCGATCTTGTCGCGGGCCTCGGCGTACATCGGATGGGCGACTTCCAGCAGGATAGTCATGTCGCCCTGGACGATCAGCGGTCCGGAGACCGCCGACCCGTTGGCAGAACTCGTCAATATGTCCTCACGCGAAAGCGCGTAATTTATAAAAAACGGCGATTTCCGGCACGTTTGCGGCGGATCCCTGCCAAAATCACGGGATCAGGGGATGGCTACGGGCAGGTTCGCCCTTCATCAAGCGACGGATGGAGCGGGACCCGGGAAAGGATTCCCGCCAGGGCTCCCATTCCGATCAGCTGGCGCTTCTTCCGGGTATGGCGTCGAGCAATGCGCGGGTATAAGGATGCTCCGGAGCGCGGTAAAGCGCCTCCGTCTCCTTACGTTCCACGATTTCGCCGCGCTGCATCACCGCCACCTCGTGGGCGATATGCTTCACGACCCGCAAATCATGGGAGATGAACAGGTAAGAGAGCCCCAGGCGTTCCTGCAAATCCATCAACAGGTTCAGGATCTGCGCCTGGATGGAAACGTCCAGGGAGGAAACGGGTTCGTCGCAAATGAGGAACTCGGGCTCGACGCAAAGGGCCCGGGCGATCCCGATGCGCTGGCGCTGGCCTCCCGAGAATTCGTGGGGGTAACGGCTGAGATACTCCGGGGCCAGGCCCACCAGCAGCATCTTTTCCTCGAGGATGCCTTCCCAATCCGCGCTTTCGCCCGGGTGCCCCAATTCCAAGGCTTCGCGCAAGGTCGCCCGGATGGACAGGCGGGGATCCAATGAGCTATAGGGATCCTGGAAGATCATCTGGATTTTCTTGCGGTAGGGACGGAAAGCCGAATCGCCCAGGGAGGTAAGCTCGGTTCCCGCGAAACGGATGGACCCGGCGGCGGGTTTGGCCAAGCGGATGACGGCGCGGCCCACCGTGGTCTTGCCGCTCCCGCTCTCCCCTACCAGTCCCAAGGTGCGATTGCGCCCCAGGCTAAGGTCCACGCCCTTTACGGCCTCGACCCGGTTTTTCCCGTGCCCGAAAACCACCCGCAGCCCTGAGACCTCCATCAAGGGATGGGGGATTTCCGCGCCCGTGGTCATGTCTCGGTTCTTTCCGTGGTTTGCGGTTGCGGCTCGGCCATCGCTTTGCGGCCCTTGCGGACGCGAACGGGAGACGCCGCGGCCGGATGGTACAGCGCCCGATAGCCTAAGGCTGCGCGACCCCAGCTATACCGCGAGCGCACGTATTCCCGCTGGCGATGCCGTTGCGGCCATTCGATGGCGCTGCGCAATTCGGCTTCCAGGGCCCGCGCCAGCGCTTCCTCATCATCGGGTTCGACCAGCCGGCCCCAGGGCCCGGCCACTTCCGGGATCGATCCCGCGCGCGTGCTCACCAGGCCTTGTCCCAAGGCCAAGGTTTCGGCCACCGCGTTGCCGAAGGATTCCTCGCGGCTGGGAAGGCAAACCGCCTTCGAATCCTGGATGGCCCTGGCCAGATCCCGTCCCGCCAGCCAGGGCGAAAAGCTGACTTCCACGCCCAAGATGCGGGCCCTGGTTTCGAGCTCCTTCTGGATGGGCCCGTTGCCGATGATTTTGAGGGGATGACGGGCCTTCAGATCCTCGGGCAGGCGCGCGTAGGCCGCGAGGGCGAGGTCGGCGCCCTTGGCCCGGGTTAAGCGGCCGAAGAAAAGCACTCCCCGGCCGGCGCCGTCTTCCAGCGGCAAATCCAGGAATTGGGGATCGATTCCGTTGGGCACCACGCTGATGGCCGCGGGATCGAGGCCGAAGGCTCGGACCACCTGGTCGCGGGAATGCTCGCTGGTGACCGTGACCTTGTCGGCCCGGCGCAACCCTAAGGCGATGGCCACGAATCGGGGTTCCCGGAGAAAGACGGCGATCCAGGTCGTGAAACGCGACCAGGCGCGCCCGCCCCGGGAAAACATGAAGGCGGGGAACTCCGGATAGCGGTTGGTGTAGATGAAGCGGGCCTTGTTCGGGACCAGCCACAACAGGCTGGCCTCGTCCCCGTTGGCGTGGATTATGGTATCGGAACAGGACAGCGAGCGAACCTTGAGCCAGAACAGGATCCCGTTCAGAAAGCGCAGCGGCGAAGAAATATCGGGCCGGATGCCGAAGAAACCCGCCCAATGCACGTCGTACCCCGTCTCGGGATGCGGCTTAATGCATTCCCACCGGCCCTTGCTATACACCGCAGCCACCCGCAACCCCTGCTTCGCCATGGCCGTGGCCAGCATGTGGACCGACTTCTGGCCGCCTCCGCAATAGGATGACCAAGGGGAATAATTGCAAGTCAGGATGACGTCGTAGCTACGCCGGGGATTCATGCCGCATCCTTCAGGAGTTCTTCGCGGCGGATGCAAGCCGAAGCCTGCCCGGCCTCGCCCACGAGAGGCGGCTCCGCCCGTTTGCAAGCCTCCACGCTCATGAAGCAACGGGGATGGAAGCGGCAGCCCGGAACCGTATCCGAGGGCTTAGGCACCACGCCTTCGATGGAAGCCAGGCGTTCGGATTTCCCCGAGAGGGAAGGGATGGAACGCAACAGCCCCAGGGTGTAAGGATGCGATGGCCGCTTGAGCAACTGCGCCGCCTTGCCCCGCTCGACGATACGGCCCGCGTACATCACCAGCAGGTCTTCCACGGTGTCCTTCACGATGCCGAGATCGTGGGTGATGAGCATGAGGGCCATGCCGAAGTCCTTTTGCAACTCGCGGATGAGGCGCAGGATCTGGGCTTGGATGGTCACGTCCAGGGCCGTGGTGGGTTCATCGGCGATGAGGAGCTTGGGCCGGCAGGAAAGGGCGATCGCGATCATGACGCGCTGGCGCATGCCTCCGCTCATCTCGAACGGATAGGTGCGCGAGCGCTTCCCGGGATCGGGAATGCCCATCCGGTCCAATAGGGCCACGGCTTCCAGCTTGGCTTGGCCCCGGCCTTTCCCCTGGTGGAAACGGATGGTCTCCGCGATCTGCTCCCCGCAACGCATGAGGGGATTGAGGGAGGTCATGGGATCCTGGAAAACCATGGCGATGTCCTTGCCGCGCAGGGCGCGCATCTCGCGGGGCGGCAAGGCGAGCAGGTCCTTGCCCGCGAAAGCCATCCGCGTAGCAGTAACACGCGCGCTACGTCTGGGGAGCAGTCCCATCAATGCCAGGGAAGTAACCGATTTGCCGCTGCCGGATTCGCCCACGATGCCGAGGGTGGCCCCCGGGGCGAGATCGAAGGATACGCCCTTGGTCACGGGCACGAAATCGCGTTCCCCTTTGAAGGCTACGGTCAGGTCGGATACTTGCAGCATAGTCCCCGGAGTCCAGTCCTTGGGTTCGAAGGCCAGTCCATACTTAGGTAGCCAAGTCCGGCCCCGAGTTCCATTATCATATTCGTTTTTATCGGGAGTTCAACCACCGATTTTCCGGAAATTCAACCGACGATCGAAAGCGCCCTCGCCTTTTCCGCCGACTTCAGCCCATCCCTCTCATCGGCGTTCAGGCCCATCGGCCGCCCTTCCACTCCCAGCGCAAGGGCGATGCGCTCGGCGAAGCCCATTGACAAATCCTGCCATCGGACCGGCCGGTCCCATGCGATGTCCAAGGACACCGCATTCCGATCCAATATATCCAAGTACCCGGCGCGTTTCCCGGCGTCCAGCTTCAAGCAAGCGACGATGTCCCGATGCTTGCGGGATACGAGGATGGATCCATGCTGCAGGAAGGCTTCCCGCGTGCGACGTTGCGCCGAACCGACCACTTTCCGATCCCCGAAGACCACTTCGGAACGCGCCGTGGATGCGAAGCATGGGGTCATGGCGCGCAGGCCTTGCGGCTTTTCAACGGGATAGCCGCGATCCAAGGATAAGCCGAACCCCGCTTCCGAAAGCGCCTGGGCGACCGCCTGGGAGATGGCCCGGTAGGACAGGCCCTGGGACGCGCACCAGGCGGCGGAATCGGCCCGGGCGACGATGGAATAGGTGAGCTCATCGATGTGGAGGACGGCGCGGCCCCCGGTGGCCCGCTTCACGACGTCATAGCCGCGGGCGGCGACGGCTGCGAGGTCCAGTTCGCGGGAAGGATCCTGGGAATGCCCCAAGCTGATGCACGGCGGCGACCAACCGTAGACGCGAAGGGTGGGCGGGGATCGGCCGGCCTCGACCGAAGCCAAGAGGACTTCATCGATGGCCATATTGCGCGCGCCCGGCAACCCTGTCGCAGGATCGGACTCGGACAAGATGCGCCAGATCATGCCGGATGGACGGGACGTGGCGGGTTACCCGGCAGCCTGGGCGCCATTCCCGTCCTTGCGGGGATCGGGCCCGCGGGAGGAGCCTTCGGCCGCCTTCTCGACGCTGCCTGTCATATTGGCCAGCGCCACGCGCGCGCCCGCTTGCTCGGCGCTCTTCTTGGAATTGCCGGTGCCCCGGCCCCATTCCTGGTTCTGCACGTACACTCCCACCACGAAGCTCTTCTGATGCTCCGGACCCGATTCCTGCAGCACGTCGTAGCCGGGGATGCCCAGGCCGCGGGACTGGGTGTATTCCAAAAGCTTGCTCTTGTAGTTCGCCAACTCCTCGTCGTCCAGTACTTCGTCCATGATCTTCATGAGCGAACCGTGGATAAGCTTGCGGGCGGCCTCCAGCCCCCCATCGAGATAGACGGCTCCGATCACGGCCTCATAAGCGTCCGCCAGGATGCTCAGGCGCTTGCGGCCGCCGGATTTCTCTTCGCTGCGGGAAAGCAGGATGAATTCCCCCAGCTTCCAGGCGTCGGCGCAAAGGCCCAGCACCTTGGAGCTGACCACCAGGGACTTCATCTTGGACATGCGCCCCTCTTCCCTATCCGGGTATTCGCGGAAGAGGTAATCGGTGACGACGATGTTCAGCACGGCGTCCCCCAGGAATTCCATGCGCTCGTTGGAATCCAGCTTCTTATCGGTCCGTTGGCTATTGACGTAGGAACGGTGCGAAAGGGCGGTGACCAGGAACTCGTTGTTCTGGAACCGGTAGCCGAGGGTCCGCTCCAGTTCGGAGAGGGACGGCTCCTTGCGGGCGCTTTTAAAGAATTTGCGCAGGAATGCGAATAGCATGGAGGGGAGGCGCCCGTCCGAACGGCCGGAGCGCCTGCGTCCTATCGTAGGTAAGGGGGAATCAGGCCTTGGAGTTGACGTAAGCGATGACGTCGCTGACCTTCTTCAGCTTCTCGGCTTCCTCGTCGGGGATTTCGATGTCGAACTCGTCTTCCAGGGCCATCACCAATTCCACCTGATCCAGGGAATCGGCGCCCAGGTCGTCGATGAAAGCGGCCTCGGGCTTGACCTGATCCTCGGACACGCCGAGCTTCTCGACGATGACCTTGGTGATTTTCTGGTTGATATCCTCAGACATTCAATGCTCCTTAGAAAGGTAGGGTAAATATAATCGAAAAACACGGCCTGACCAGGCTTCGAGGCGCAAGGGATCCCCGAAATCCGCTCAATATCGAGGCTTTCGGGCGTTAAATGCCCATGCCCCCGTCAATGCCGAAAACCTGTCCGGTGAGATATCCCGCCTCCTTCGAGGCGAGAAAGGCGATCAGCGCCGCGACCTCGTCGGGCGAGCCCATGCGGCCCATGGGAATGCCCGCGATAATGCCCGCCTTCTGATCGTCGGTGAGGACCTTGGTCATATCCGAATCGATGAAGCCCGGCGCCACCGCGTTGCAGGTGATGTTGCGGGAAGCCACTTCCTTGGCCGTGCTCTTGGTAAAGCCGATGATGCCGGCCTTGGAAGCCGCGTAATTGGCCTGCCCGGCCTGCCCATGCACGCCTACGATGGATGTCAGGTTGAGGATGCGGCCGTACTTCTGCTTGATCATGGTCCGCAGCACGCCGCGCGTCCCCAGGAACACCGAACGCAAGTTGATGCGGATGACCTCGTCGAAGTCCTCGTCCTTCATGCGCATGAGCAACCCGTCGCGGGTAATGCCGGCATTGTTCACCAGGATTTCCACCGAGGGGGATTCCTTCAAGATGGCCGCGAAGGCGGCGCCGGCCGATTCCGCATCGCCCACGTCGGCGGCCCAAGCCTTAGCCGTTCCGCCGGTGGCCGCGGAAAGCTTGGCCGCCGCTTCTTCCACGCCCGCCAGGTTCCGTGCGATCATATGCACCTTCGCCCCGGCCCTGGCCAGGCGCTCGGCGATGGCATAGCCCAGCCCGCGGCTGGCGCCGGTTACGATGGCGGTTTGTCCTTGCAGGTCGGCCATGGTCATTTCCAATCTTCCGGGTTCTCGACGGGGGTCACCTTCATATCGCGGCTGATGCCGCGGGCCAAGCCCATGAGGACCTTACCGGGCCCGACTTCATAGGCTTCCTTGGCATCCAGCCCTAAGGCCTGTTGCATCGATTCGACCCAACGCACGGGCGAGGTGAGCTGACGCAAGAGCAAAGCGCGGATGGCCTCGGCATCGGAGACGGGCTTCGCCTCCACGTTGCTGATGAGCGGGACCGAGGGAGCCTGGATGGCCGTTTTGGCCAGGCCCTCTTTGAGGCCGGGGACGGCGAATTCCATGAGCGGGGAATGGAAGGCGCCGCTCACCGCGAGTACGACCACCTTCTTCGCCCCGGCGGCTTCCGCCCCCTTGGCGGCGGCCTGCACTCCGGCCACCGATCCGGAAATAACGATCTGCGACGGGCTGTTGAAATTGGCGGCCACTACGATTCCAGCGGTTGCGGCCTCTTTGAGGACGGCGCCGAGTTTATCGGCTTCGAGACCGAGGATGGCGGCCATGGATCCGGGGCTCTTGTCGCCGGCCTGGGCCATCAATTGCCCGCGCAAGCGAACGAGGGCGAGGCCGTCCTCGAAGGAGAAGGCGCCCGCGGCGCACAGAGCGGAATATTCCCCCAGGGAATGTCCCGCTACGTAATCGAAAGCGCCGCCGTTGGCCTTCACCACCTCCATGGCCATCATGGAAACCGTGAAGATGGCGGGCTGAGTGATTTCAGTGCGGGTCAGCTTGTCCTCGGGGCCGTTGAACAGGATGTCCGCCAGATCGAAACCGAGCACCGTATTGGCGCGATCGAGTATCGCTTTGGCCTTGGGCAGGGAATCGGCGAGCTTCTTGCCCATGCCGACGTATTGGGAGCCTTGGCCGGGAAAGAGTAGGATGCGTTTGGACATGGTCTATTCTCTGTGATCGAAGTTTAAAGATTAGGGTAAAGGGTAAAGGGTACAGGGTAAAGGGTGGAGAAGATGCATTGATTTGGTTTTCCCCTGTACCCTTAACCCTTTACCCTGTACCCTTCTTCGCGGTCTTTCGCTGTCACCACCGCATCAAATTGCAGCCCCAGCTCATACCTCCCCCGACCCCTGCCAGTGCCACCAGTTTTCCTGGTTGCAGCTTCCCTTGCGACTCGGCCTCATGCAAGGCCAGGGGGATGGAGGCCGAAGAGGTATTCCCGAAGCGCTCGACGTTGATGATCATCTTCTCCGGAGGCAGTTCCAGCTTTTCGGCGACGGCGTTGAGGATGCGCACATTGGCCTGGTGCATCACCAGCAAATCGAGATCGCGCAGGGTAAGCCCCGCCTTGGCCACCGAGCTCTTGACGATGTTCGTAATCTCCGTGACGGCGGCCTTGAAAACCTGCTTGCCGTCCATGGCCATGCCCTTTCCCGCCGTGGCCGCCCCGCCGGAAAGGCAATCCAGGTAAAGCGCATCCGCCTGGGTGCCGTCGCTCTTGAGTTGGGAGAGGATGACTCCCCGATCCTTCGGGCCGGGCGAAAAGACCACGGCGCCGGCGGCGTCCCCGAAGAGGATGCAGGTATTCCGATCGTTCCAGTCCAGGACGCGGGAAATGATTTCCGCACCGATCACCAGGACATGCTTCGCCTGGCCCGCGTCGATGAGCAGATGGGCCATGTTGGCCGCGTATACGAATCCGGCGCAGGCGGCGGTCACGTCATAGGCGAAGGCGTTCTTGGCCCCCAGCTTGGCCTGGATGAAACAGGCGGTGGCCGGGAATTGCTTGTCCGGGCTGATATTGGCGCAGATAATCCCGTCGATCTCCTCGGCGGTGACGCCGGCCTTAGCCATCGCGGCCCGGGCGGCGAAGGTCCCGAAGTCCGACGACTTGAGGGGCGAGTCCTTCGGGAGGATATGCCGCTGCTTGATGCCGGTACGGGTGGTGATCCACTCGTCGGTGGTATCCACCCTCTTCTCGAGATCCGCGTTGGTGAGGATTTCTTCGGGATAGTAGACCCCGATGCCGCGGATCACCGCGCCCATCAGGCGACCTGGCTCAGCTTCTCGGCGATCTTGGCGGCCACTCCGGCTTCGGCCAGCCGGTACGCCTGATCCAACCCGTTCTTGATCACTTTCGAGTCGGCGCGCCCATGGGTGATGAGGCCGGTGCCCTTAAGCCCGAGCAGCATCGCCGCCCCGAAATTGGCGTAATCCCAATCGTGATGGAACTGCTTCGCGCCGGGGACGTCGAGCTTTCCGAAGGTCTTCATATGGTACTCGTAAAACCCTTCCATGAGCTTGAGCACCACGTTTCCCGTGTATCCGCCGGTTACGATCACGTCGGCCTCGCCGAGCATGATGTCCCTGCCCTCCACGTTCCCGATGAAGTTGATGGGCGCCTGCTTCAGGAGCTGGTAGGCCTCTTGCAGGACCTCGGTGCCCTTCTTTTCCTCCTCGCCCATGTTGAGCAAGCCCACCTTGGGGTTCTTACGCCCGAGCATGGTTTCGGAATAGATGGAGCCGCAAATGCCGAAGTGGACCAGGACCGGCGCCTTTTCATCCACGTTGGCGCCGCAGTCGAGCAGGGTCACCTTGTGCTTCAAGGAGGGGACGTCGCAAGCGATGGCGGGACGGGGCATGCTGCCCACGCGGCCCAGGACCATGAGGCAAGCAGCCATCATTCCGCCGGAATTGCCCGCGCTGATGGACGCCTGTACGACCCCGGCCTTTTGCAGGGCGACGCAGGCGAATAACCCTGAGTTTTGCTTCTGCTTTAGGACGACCGTGGGCGAATCCTCCATGGTGACCACTTCGGGCGCATGGTGGATCTCCATGCCCTTCCCGTCGTAACCGAAGGAGGCTAGTTCCGCCTTGATAATGTCCTCGGGACCGGTGAGAACGATCCCGTACTTACCCTGGGCTTCTTTGGCGGCCAGGATGGCGCCTTCCACGATCGCCTTGGGGGCATGGTCGCCCCCCATGGCGTCTAGGGCGACTTTAATCATGATGCCTGGATTACTCGGCCGGTTGGCGGACTTCCGCCCCTGCGTAGTATCCGCAGTTGGAACACACCCGGTGGGAAATCTTGGTCTGCCCGCAATGGGAGCACTTGGTGACGGCGGGCGCCTTCAGCTTATAATGCGTCTTGCGCTTATCGCGGCGGGCGGTTGAGGTTTTGCGTTTGGGAACTGCCATGTTCGACTCCAGTTAATTTTCGTGTCTGCCGCGGTTTCCCGCTTCCGTCATTTTCCTTTGGGGGGATCCTGCTCCGGCTTCTTCAGCCCCTGGAGCTTTTCCCACCGCGGGTCCACCCTGTCCTTCCGGACGGCTTCCGCTTGGAAAGCCTGCCGGCCGCATTGGATGCATCGATCCTTCTCGTCCAGCGAAGGTAGGGGATTGAGGTTGTAGTTGAGAATGATCTGCTCGGCGATGAGATGCTCCAGGGGTATCTCCTGGACGTCCGGTCCTATCTGGACCAAGTACTCATCGATTCCGAGAGCCTCGCTCTCCTCCCACTCCAGTCCCTGCTTATCTCGCTTTTCGATCAGAATGCGCAGCTTTACCCGGAAGGCGCCCGTCAGCTTATCCAAGCAGCGGCCGCAATCCAGAGTGATAGATCCCTGAACCGACATATCCATCAAGAGATGGGTAAGAGTCGGTATGGACTTGACCGTAGCCGCCAACGGGCCGCTACACCCAAGTTCAAATAATTCGGGAAGATCTTCACTTAAGCCATCGAGCGTGAACTCGGTAGGCTCGCTACCCGTCGAACTTAGAGAAAGTACCAAAACGGGGAATAACTTAGTCAAAATGGCCGAAATCCGTCAAATGAAGCCGGACTTTCCGAGTATATTGAACCGATGCCCATTTCCCCCGTTTGGCTCCTTTTAGGGGCCGCCAATGGCGTTTATGCCGTTTTGAACGGTCAGCTGGTCCGGGGTCTGGATAATTTAGGCAAAAAATCCCGCCCGAAATCGGGTTCGCCTCGGCCCAAGGTTTCGGTTCTCATCGCCGCCCGCAACGAGGAGTTCCGCATCCGCAAATGCCTGGAGTGTCTGGCTGCGCAGGACTACCCGCGCGAACTGACCCAAATCCTGGTGGTGGACGATCGATCCACGGATGGGACCGCCGGCATCCTGGACGAATACGTGGCGCGCGTGCCGGGGTTCCAGTATCTATCCGTGAGCGAGAAGGCGGCGGGGATCAGCCCGAAGAAAAATGCCTTGAGCCAGGGGTTGCGGCTCGCCACCGGTGAAATCATCATCACCACCGACGCGGATTGCATCATGGCCCCGCAATGGATCAGTTCCTTGATCTCCGAGTTCGGGCCGGAGACCGGTTTGGTATCCGGGTTGACCACTTATTATGATGCGGGACCGGGCGTTTGGAACGGGGTGCAGGCCCTGGAGTTCTTTTCCTACGCCGTGGTTGCCGCCGCGCTCATCGGCCTCAACTTCCCGGTCAACGGCAACGCCAACAATCTGGCCTACCGTCGCGAGGTCTTCGACCAGGTCTCCGGCTTCGCATCGCATGGCGGCATCGTGAGCGGCGACGACGACTTCCTGATCCAAGCCATCCACAAGCAAGGCCGTTGGGCCATCCGCTACGCGGTAACCCCGGAAAGCCAGGTGCGGACCGAGCCGCCCGAGGATCTGCGGCAATTCTGGGAGCAGAGGAAGCGCTGGGCGAGCAAGTGCGGACTTTACCAGCCCAAGCAAGTCGCCTTCCTGGCCTTGATTTTCGCCTATTACCTTTCCATCCCGCTTTTCGTGCTGGCAGGGCTGTATTATCGCCCTTGGCTATACGTCGGGCTGGCCGGCTTCGCCGTGAAGACCGTCAGCGATGGAATGGTGATGCGCCGGGCGGCGAAACTATTCGGTAAGCAGAGCTTGATGCGCGCCTTCCTGCCTGCGGCCTTGTTGCATATCCCCCTCATCATCGCGGCGGTGGCGGCCGGGAGCTTCGGCGAGTTCACTTGGAAGGGCGAAACCCATCGCCGTAAGGTCAAGGTTCCGCAAATCAAGGGCGCGACCGCGCGTTAAGCGTCGTCGCTTCACTGAACCTCGATCTTGGCTTTCACGGTCCCCCGTCCTAGCAACCCGATTTTGCGCGCGGCCGCCGGGGATAGGTCGAGGATGCGATCTTCCGAGTAAGGTCCGCGATCGTTGATCTCCACGATCACGCTTTTCCCGTTCGCGAGATTGGTCACGTTCACCTTGGTGCCGAAGGGAAGCGATCGATGGGCCGCGGTGAAGGCGTTCTTATCGAAGCGCCGGCCGCTCGCGGTCTTGCGGCCCTGGAATTTGTCCGCGTAGTAGGAAATGATCCCCTCTTGGGACCAACCTGATTCGCGCGCTTTGGTATTCTCGGAATGCTGACCCATATCCCGATCATAGCCGCCGCGCTCCGGCCCGGGGTGCATGGTGCAAGCCCCCAAGAGCAAGGCGCCGCCGAGAAGCGCTGCCAACCGTAGATCAGTATTGGTCAACGTTCTCGTACCCGTTGTCGAGGATTTCCTTCGTCTTGCCTTCCGGCGCGGCGGTGGCGGTATCGGAAGCCGGGGGAGCGGGAGTATCGGGAGAAGGGACGGTTTCGTGAGGGTTGGTCTGGGCCGCGCTTGGCGCCGGCGATCCGCCATGGGCCTGGGGGGACGGGGAAGCGGGCGTGGTGGTGGAAGTAGCCGCGGCCGGAGCGGCCCCCGTGGCGGGCGGGGCCGCGGCCGGGGACGGAGCCGCAGGGGACGGGGCGCCGGGAGCCTTCGCTGCCGGGGTCTTCGCGGCGGCATTGGGAGCGGCGGATCGGACGGGAGGTTTGATGCCCGCGGCCGACAACTTCGCTTGCGCGACCTCGCCTTGGGGGGATCGCGCATACCGTTCGCGCAGGATCTGATAGGCCGCCACCGCCGAATCCAGGCTGCCGGGGACTTTCTCCTCTCCTTGGGACATCTGTTCGTATAGCATGGCGATGGCGAATTCGGCGCGGGCCGCTTCCCGGGTATCGGGATATTCGCCGGCCACCTTCGCATAGGCGGGAATCACCTCGGACTTGAGGTCATGCCCTCCGTAGCGCGCGGCCTCGGCATCCAGGAAGAGCTGGTGCGCCTTATCCTCGCGGGTCTGCACGGTCGGCTTCAGCCCCAGGTTCCGTTCCGCCTGCTTGGCGTATTCGGTATTCGGGTATTTATCCAGAACGTAACGGTACAGGGAATCGCTGATCGGCTTCTTGCCCTTGAACTCGTCCTGGATGAAGGCGCGCGCGTAGGCGGCCCGCATGGAATGGGACGAATCCTGGCGCGGATCGGCGACGATCCGATCGAGATGGGTCAGGGCGCTGTCCACGTCGTCGAGACGGAATAGGAAGAGCTCGGCAATCATGAAGTCGCGGTAATGCTTTTCGGAAGACGCGGTGTCCACGGAGGGCTTGCGCAAGTCGGCGAGGCGGCCCAGGGCGGCCGATCGCTCGGCGCCCAGGATGGCGTACTCGAAGGTGGAACCGGCCGCCGCCGCGGAGTCGAAGAAGATCTTCGCTTGCTTCTCGTCCTTCAGATCCCGGAGCTGATGATCGCCCAGGCGATAGAAGGCTTCGGCCGACCAAGCGGACTTGGGGGCCTGCTTAGGCACGCCGGCCAACAGCGCCACGGCTTTCTCCGGTTGCTTAAGTTGGAAATAGCCTTTGGCCAGCTGTAAATCGATCTCGGGGAAGGAAGGGTAATAGAGGCGGTTTTTCTTCATCGCCTCGAATTCGCGTATCCCGTCCGCCGGCCGCTCCAGCCGGTAAAGGCAAACGGCGGCCAAGGTATCGCAACGATAGTGGAGCTTGGTGGGCAGCGCTTTTACGTTCTTGTCGGTGGCATGACCGCGCGCCCGTTCCCACTGCTTCAGATCGAAAGCCAGCTTGGCGGCCTCGAAATGGGCCGTGCCGCGCGCCTCGGGCGTGCGCGCGTTCTCGCGTAAAAGCTTTTCGTAAAGTTCCAAAGCCGCGGCGGGGGAATTGCCGGCGAGCTCCAGCTTGGCCAGCAGAGACATGGCCTCGAGGCGGAAGTCCGGATTCGGGGATCCGTTCATAACCGTTTCCAGCGCCGGGCGCGCCGCCAGGTATTGGCCGTTCAGGAACAGGCATTTGGCGCGGTGGAAATCCGCCGTGGGCATTTCGGCCGCGTTCGGGTAATACCTGGCAAGCTCTTCGTACTTGGTGATGGCTTTGGAGTATTCGCCCAGGACCAGGTAGCTTTCGCCGATGAGGAACAAGGCTTTGGGCTGGTATTTTTTCTTATCCGGGTAGAGCTCCAGAACCTTGGAGGATTTGGCGATGCTGCGTTCGAGCTTGGTCTTCTCGTCGGCGGCGACCAGCAGGGTATCTTCCGGATTCTTGTCGAGGCGCTTTTCGCGCAGGCGCATGGCGTCGTCGTACGCCTTCTGCGCATTGTAGTAGGTATTGAAATAAACGCAGCCCGTGAAGGACATCCCCAGTAAAAGCAGGATAAGGCGCAAGTACCCGGATTTCATGCGAGTATAGTGTACGAATTCGGGCGGGAAAGGACCCCCAAGTTATGGGGGTCCCGGCTCAGGAATCAGGCCGTGACCGGCATCTGGATCAGGCCCTTCACCTCGGGAATGCCTGCCAAACGGTAGTATTCCTGCAAGGAGCAGACGTCCAGTTCCCCTTCCCGCAGGGCGGCGATGGCCTCTACGGCCGCCTCGGCGGCCGAAAGCGTGGTCGTATAGGGTATCTGGGCCAGCAGGGCGGCCTTGCGGATTACCCCGTCGTCATCCTTGGAGAGTTTGCTCAAGGGCGTGTTGATGATGAGGGAGAACTCCTTGCGCGCGATGAGTTCGGCCACGTTGGGATGGCCCTCGGAAACCTTTTTCACCACGGCGGCAGGGATCTTGTTCGCCTCCAGGACGGCGACCGTGCCCGAAGTGGCCATGATTTCGAAACCGAATCCGTGGAGCTTGCGCGCGAGGGAAACCACTTTCTCCTTGTCGCGATTGTTCACGGATATGAAGACCTTGCCGGAACGCGGCAGGGAATTGCCGGCTCCCATCTGGGCCTTGGCGAAGGCGACGCCGAAGCCGCGAGCGATGCCCATAACTTCTCCCGTGGATTTCATTTCCGGGCTGAGCAGGGTATCCACGCCGTGGAACTTGGCGAAGGGGAAAACGCTCTCCTTGACCGCGACATACGGGGGCATGCGGCTTTCGGTGAATCCGAGATCGACCAGGGTGCGGCCGATCATGACCTTGGTCGCCAGCTTGGTGAGGGGAACGCCGATGGTTTTGCTCACGAAGGGCACCGTGCGGCTGCCGCGCGGATTCACCTCGAGGATGTAGACCAGTTCGTCCTTGATGGCGTATTGCACGTTCATCAGTCCGATGACCTTGAGTTCCTTCGCCATCGCGATGGTCTGGCGTTCCAGTTCGCGCAGCAGGCGCGGGGAAAGGTCCTGCGGCGGGAGGATGCAGGCCGAATCGCCGGAATGGATGCCGGCTTCTTCGATATGCTGCATGATGCCCGCCACCACCACGGTCTCGCCGTCGGAAATGGCGTCCACGTCCACTTCCATGGCCGAGTCCAGGAACTTGTCGACCAGCACGGGGCGCTCGGCGGAAGCCTCCACGGCGGTCGCCATGTACTTGCGGAGTTCGTCCTCGGAATACACGATCATCATGGCGCGGCCGCCCAGCACGAAGGAAGGCCGGATGAGGACCGGATAGGTGAGTCGGGTCGCGATGGCCACGGCTTCATCGGTATTGGTCGCGATGCCGTTGGCGGGCTGCCGGAAACCCAGCCGCTCCACCATGTCGGAGAAGAGCTTGCGGTCCTCCGCGATGTCGATGGAGGTGGGCGACGTGCCGATGATGGGGGCCTTGGCGGCCTCCAGGGGCTTAGCCAGCTTGAGCGGCGTCTGCCCGCCGAACTGGAGGATGATGCCGTCGGGCCGTTCCAGCTCGACGATGTTGAGGATGTCCTCGCGGGTGAGCGGCTCGAAATACAGTTTATCCGACGTATCGTAATCGGTGCTCACGGTCTCCGGGTTGGAGTTGACCATGATGGACTCGTAGCCTTCTTCTTGCAAGGCGAAGGAGGCCTGGCAGCAGGCATAGTCGAATTCGATTCCCTGCCCGATGCGGTTGGGCCCGCCGCCGACGATCAGCACCTTCTTGCGCGGGCTGCGGATTGATTCGTTTTCCTCGTCGTAGCTGGAATAATGGTAGGGCGTGAAAGCCTTGAACTCGGCCGCGCAAGTGTCCACCGTCTTGAACACGGGGATGATACCATCGGCCTTGCGGCGTTGCCGCACCGCCTCCTCGTTGGACTTCAGCAGGAAACCGAGCTGATAATCGCTATAGCCCCATTGCTTCGCCTTCTTGAGGACCGCTTTCGGCAAGGCCGCCAGGGTCTTTCCGGTTAGCTCGGCCTTTTCGAATAGGACCAGATCGCGCATCTGGTTCAGGAACCACGGATCGATCTTGCTGATATCATGCAGCTTCTCGATGCTCCAGCCGAGCTCGAAACCGCGGCGTACGGAAAATACGCGATTGATGCCCGGCCGCCGGTAATCGAGGTTGGCTTCGATCTGATCCTCGGGAATCTCTTTTTTGCCGTCGGCCCCCAGGCCCATGCGATCGTTCTCCATGGAGCGTAGGGCCTTTTGCAAGCTTTCCTTGAAGGTGCGGCCGATGGCCATGGCCTCGCCCACCGACTTCATCTGGGTGCCCAACACGGGTTCGGCCTGCGGGAACTTCTCGAAGGTGAAACGCGGTACCTTGGTCACCACGTAGTCGATGGTGGGCTCGAAGCAAGCCGGCGTCACGCGGGTGATGTCGTTGAGTAATTCGTCGAGGGTGTAGCCGACCGCAAGCTTGGCGGCGATCTTGGCGATGGGGAAACCGGTGGCCTTGGAAGCGAGGGCCGAGCTGCGCGACACGCGCGGATTCATCTCGATGATGATCATGCGGCCGTCGGCGGGGTTCACGGCGAATTGCACGTTGGAACCCCCGGTCTCGACGCCGATCTCGCGGATGCAGGCGATGGACGCGTCCCGCATGCGCTGGTATTCCTTATCCGTCAGCGTCTGCGCCGGTGCCACGGTGATGGAGTCGCCGGTATGGATGCCCATGGCGTCCAGGTTCTCGATGGAACAGATGATGACGACGTTGTCGGCCTTGTCGCGCATGACCTCCATCTCGAATTCCTTCCATCCCACGATGGATTCCTCGATCAGGATTTCGGAGATGGGGCTGAGTTGCAGGCCGCTGGCGGCGATGCGCTCGAACTCTTCTTCGGTGTAGGCGAAGCCGCCGCCGGCGCCGCCCAAGGTGAAGGCGGGACGCACGACGATGGGCAGGCCGATCTTATCCTTGCCTTCGCGGGCTTCTTCGATGGTGCGGGCCACGTAGGAACGGGCCGACTCGATGCCGATCTTCTCCATCGCGACCTTGAATTGCTGGCGCGATTCGGCCTTCTCGATGGCTTCCAGGTTGGCCCCGATCATTTCGACGCCGTATTTCTTCAGGATGCCGCGCTTGGCCAATTCCACCGCGGTGTTGAGGCCGGTCTGCCCGCCCAAGGTGGGCAAGAGCGCGTCCGGCCTTTCCTTGGCGATGATCTTCTCGCACATCTCCCAGGTGATGGGCTCGATGTAGGTCGCATCCGCCAGGCCGGGATCGGTCATGATGGTGGCGGGATTGGAATTAATCAGGACGACCTGGTAGCCTTCCTCCTTCAGGGCCTTGCACGCCTGGGTGCCGGAATAATCGAATTCGCAGGCCTGCCCGATGACGATGGGGCCGCTGCCGATGAGCATGATTTTCTGGAGGTCGGTTCTTTTGGGCATCGGCGGGGAAAGATAACAAAGGGGCCTGGAGTTTGCTGGGCTGGTAGGGCGCGAAGCGCGATTCCAGGCCGGATCCGGAGCATGGATGGGCCTCTTGCTCGCCGGCCTACGAGGATGGGGCCGCCAAGGCCCGGTTAGCGGAGCGGGACCTTTTTCGCGCCGGCAGTCTTCTTTCCCGCTTTCTTTCCCGAACTCTTTCCCGTCTTGGGCGGCTTCGACAGCGCATGCGCCACCGAGGTCTCCACCCAGGAGCGCAGATCCTTGGCCGCCTTCACCCCTACGGGTCCCACGTAGAGGATGCCCTTCATGGGCCGGCCGGAGAAATCGAAAGGGCGGGCGCCGGGCTTTTTCAGCAGGGCGTCATGGCGTTCCGGATCCACCTTGGCGATCAAGTCACCGTTCAGTACGCCGCAGGCCATGTTTCCGTTGATCAGGAAGCAAAGGCCGCCGAACATTTTCTTGGCCTCGAGATCGGTGCGTGGGCCGAGGAGGTCGCGGATGCGCGCTTCCAGTTTCTGGTCGTATGCCATTGAATCTCCCTCTCCTACGGGGCGGCGGCCCCCGGAAAAAGTTAGCAACGGACCAGAGTCCGATAGAAGCTTGCGCAGAAACCATTCTTGATCCATCGCCCAGTCGCGAACCGCAAACCGAGGGTATGAGTCAACTGGAAGACTTCGCGCGTCGGAACTTGAATACCGCGCGAAGTCTCCCCAACGAGGTGCAGACCGGTATCATCATTCTATACAGAGGGGCGAAATCAATGAGTCAAAAACACTTCTCCGTCATTTCAGGCGGAATTTCCGGGCGGGCCGCCCTGTTGGCGGCCTGTCTCGCAGCCGCGGCGCAAGCCACCACCTACAGCATCAATACCACCAACATGGGCTTTGTCAACGACGGCAATTGCGGGCTTAGGGAGGCCATCGATGCCATCAATACGCAGACTCGGAGATGGGGTTGTCCCGGCCCAGACGGATCGAGTGATGGCATCTTTTTACAGGCAGGCACCTATACCGCCCCGGTGGGGATGACCCTGGACCGGTCGGCCAGCATCAATTGCCCCGTAGGGACATGTATCGTCGATGCCGGAAGCATCAATACGAACTTCATCACCCTCTCCAGTTTAGGCCCGACCGTCTTCGTCAACGACATTACCTTGAGGCAATCCTCAGGAAATACCAACAACATCAACGGTTTGAAGGTGCTGGGCGGAACCGTGAACCTGTACCATACCGTGGTCACCGGTTTTAAGCTCGCCGGAGTCTCCATCCAAGCCGGGAGCAATCATACTATCTCGCACAGTACGTTCACCGGCAACAAATGGGGCTTCTACCTTTCCGACGGGACAGGGATCCAGTCGGATCACAACACCATTTCCAATAATTGGCAGGGTATCCGGGCGGGGAATGTTGTCGGATTCAATGACGATGGTAGCGTCATCTCCGATAACGCCGATGCGGGCGTTGAGATTCCCAATGGCGGCAGTCTGGCCTGGATAAATACAACCATAAGCCGGAACCGGAACCGGGGAATCCACATGGGGGAACCCGGTAGCCTATTCACCCTCTTCGGTTGCACCATCGATGGAAATACGACTTCGGGGGACGGGGCAGGCCTATACGTCCCAGGCCCTTCCAGCGGCTCCAACATCGAGGTCGATCTCAAAAGTTCCACGATTTCGAACAATCGGGCCCAGGGGGATGGCGGAGGAGTGTATTGTACCGCCACGGTCCTTCTAACCAACTGCACCATCAGTAATGATACGGCCAAACGAGGAGGGGGCGCATTCGCCAGCGGCGTTTCCAGCAATGCCTACCTGAGCATTACAACGAGCACGATTGCCTTCAACCGCGCCGTGGATTCGGGAGGAGGCCTGTACTACATAGGAACCCCCCTGGCCCACGATAACTTCATCGGCGTTGCCGGTTGCATCGTGGCGCGAAATACCGCCGGCCTTAAGTATCCTGACATGTGCGGGGCGGCCTCAGGCGTTCGCTCCCTGTTCGGTGACTGGACGGGCTCCACGGGCCACTCCGAGGATTTAACCCCTGCCGATCCGCTTCTCGGGCCTTTGATGGACAATGCCGGCCCCATCCACGTCAAGACCCGGGCTCTGCTCAAAGGCAGCCCGGCAGTCAACAGGAATCAACGCGGCTTCTCTCAACTAATCGATAATAGGGGGATCCCCCGCCCCACCCCTCCCGACCAGGCGATATCGGATTGGGATGTAGGCGCGTATGAAGTGGCGCCCTTCGAAACCGAGGTCCTGGATTTGGCCGCGGCATCGGGATCGGTTGGCATCTTCAGTGATGCTACTTTCAGTAACGGCGCCGGCACGCGGATAGAAAACGGCACCGTGGGCAACTATGCGACCTACATCGTGGCGGTTCCGCACGCCGTATCGACCGGCACACAGTATACCGTCCTATTACGGGCCAGAGCCCTTCCCAACGGGGCCAAGATTGAACTGGCCAGCGCTCCCGCTTCCCCGACGCCGCAGTTCACCACCATAGGCACGGCCGACTTGTACGCGCCTGCCCCCGAGTATGATACCTACGCCTTCTTCTTCAAATTTACGTCGGTGGGCACCAAATATTTCCGTCTCAAGATCATCGGCAAGAATGCCAAAAGCACCGGCTACGCGGCGGACTTCGACAACATCGAGATCACCGAGCAATAGCCTGTTAAGGTGAAGGCCGGATGCCTATCCGGCCTTTTCCGAAACCTCCAGCCAGGGCTGGCATGCCGTGCAGGACGACCCAAGCCTCGGCAATGGCGCAGGAACGGTGATGTGCTCCGGCGTCATCGGCGATGTGGCGGGGCAGCCGCCGCCGCGGCCGGAATTCCGATATCCGTCTCCGTCAGGCCCTCCGCATACTTCCGGATCTCCTGGGTGAGCGCGAAGTCCTCGATCAAATCGGTGAAGCGCAGCCCCCCGTAACCGCTCTGTTCCGTCCCTTCCAAAGCCCCAGCCCCGCGCGACTTCAGATCCATTTCGGCGATGGCGAACCCGTCCGAAGTCTCCGCGAAGGAAGCCAAACGCTCGTAGGTTTCGGGAGGGATTTCCTTCGGCGGCAAGGAGAGGAAGCACCAGGCCTGCGCCGTTCCGCGTCCTGTGCGGCCGCGCAGCTGATGCAACTGCGCCAGGCCGAAGCGATCCGGCCCCTCGATGACCATCAGGTTGGCCTGGGGCACGTCCACGCCCACCTCGATCACGGTGGTCGCGACCAGGGCATGCAACTCGCCGCGCCGGAAAGCGGAGAGCGCCGCCTCCTTCTTTTCCGCAGGCATCTTGCCATTCACCATCCCTACCTTCCAGTCCCGCGAGAAGGCTTCCAGCTCGGCTTTCACCTTGTCCACCGTCGCGAGATCCTCCACGGGGCGCTGGGCGGGAACGAAGATATCCGGATCCTCGGCGGCCTTGCCTTTCGGCGCCGAGGCGCCGATCTGCGGAACCACCCAGAACAATTGGTTCCCGCCCAGCGCCTCCTTCACCAGGAAGCCCAGCATATCCTTGCGCTTCTCCGGCCCCACCAGGCGCGTCTTCACGGGCAACCGGCCCGCGGGCTTATCCCGGAGCACGAACGTCTCCAGATCGCCGAACACGGTCTGCGCCAAGGTGCGGGGGATGGGCGTAGCCGACATGTAGAGGATGTCCGGATGGCCGCCTTTTTTCGCCAGGGCCTCGCGTTGCGCCACCCCGAATCGATGCTGCTCGTCGACGATGGCCAACCCCAGTTTCGCGAAGACGATGTCGCCGGAATAGAGCGCATGGGTGCCGACCACCATGGGCAAGGTTCCATTTCCCAATTCGGCCACGAGCGCATCCCGCTCGGCCTTGGGCGTATCGCCCGTGAGCAGGGCGACGCGCAAGCCGGCCTGCGCGAGGAAGGGAGACAAGGTCTGGAAGTGCTGCACGGCCAGGATTTCCGTGGGGGCCATCAAGGCCGCCTGTCCCCCGTTCCCGATCACGTTGGCGGCCGCCAACATGGCCACCACGGTTTTGCCCGAACCCACGTCCCCCATAAGCAGGCCGCAGAACTGGCCGGTCGAAGCTTGACACGCGGAGATCCCGGCCACGGCCTCGACTTGCCCGGAGGTCAATTCGAACGGTAAAGCGGCCCGCAACTTTTTCCGCAGTTCCAGGGCCTCGGGCCAGGCGCGGCCGACCTTGCGGCGCGCGCGCCGGACGGCTTCGAGCTTGCAGGATAAGGGCAGCAGCTCGCGCACCTTGAGTTGCCGGCGCAGGAGGGGGATGCCTTCGACCTGATCCGGCCGATGGAGGGAGCGCAGCAATTCGACCTCGGGCAAAAGGCTCAGCGCCTTGCGATGGGGCTCGGAGACGGCATCGGTAAAGCCGAATCCATCCAAGGTCTCCAGCGCGATTTGCTGGAGGAACTTATGGCCGACATGCGCCTCGGACATGTCCACGGTCAAGGGATAGCGCGGAAGGACCTCGCGCTTCGGCTCCTGGCCCTCCGCCAAGGATTCGAATTCGGGATGCACCATCTGAACGTCGCGGAAAAAGCTAGGCACGCCGGCCACGGCCAGCCGTTGCCCTTCGTGGAAGCGCTTGCGCAAGAACTGCACGCCATTGAAAAAGACGAGCTCGATGCTGCCCGTCTGATCCGCGACCTCGATCACCATCCGCGATTGGATCATATTGATGGAAGCGACCGTCGCGACGAAGAGGGCGTCCTCCCCCACCTTGAGGCCGGCGATGGGAGTCAGCTTAGTGCGATCGAGGTAGCGGCGCGGGAGATGGTAAACCAAGTCGCGCAAAGTGGCGATGCCGGCATCCGCGAGGATCCGGACGCGCTTGGGACCGACTCCGGAAAGGCGCGCGAGATCGGACATGGCCCCAAAATAGGAAAAGCCCAATCGCGCGCGAGCCGCTTCGCCGGACGAGGTCCGGGGGCGTCAATACTTGAATTCGGTGGCCTTGATCCCGAACCGGCTCAACGCGTACCGCAATTGCCGCAGCGACACGCCCAGCATGCGGGCCGCATGGGTTTGGATTCCGCCCGCATTGTGCATGGCCTCGCGGATGTCCTTTTCCCGTAATGGCACCCTCTCGTAGAGTTGCCGCTCCTTGGAACGGCGGCTCAAAGGCGAAAAGGTGACCACCCCGTTCGCCGGCGGCTGCGGCACGAGGGCCGGCTCCGGGGATTCGACCATGGAGTTGAGGATGGGGATGTCCTTGGCGGTAAGGGCCTCGCTGCCGGCCAGCACCACGGTGCGCTCGATGGTGTTTTCCAGCTCGCGTACGTTTCCCGGCCAGGGATAGCCTTCCAGGAATTCCATTACCTCCCGCGAGATGGAAATGCGCTTGTTGTACTTGGTGGTGAACTTTTTCAGGAAATAGCTCGCCAAGGGCAGGATATCCTCGCGGCGGCTGCGCAGCGGCGGCACGTTGATGGGCACCACCATCAATCGGTAGTACAGATCTTCGCGGAACAATTTATCGCGCACCAGTTGCTCGAGATTGGCGTTGGTCGCGCAAATGAGACGCACGTCGGCGGTCATGGTCTTGGAAGAGCCCACGCGCTCGAAGGTTCCGTCCTGGATCACCCGGAGCAATTTCGCCTGGGTTTCCGTGGGAATCTCCCCGATTTCATCGAGGAAGATGCTACCCGAGTCGGCGGCTTCGAATCGGCCGATGCGTTGATTAAGGGCGCCCGTGAACGCGCCTTTCTCATGGCCGAACAGCTCGCTTTCGATAAGGTTGGCGGGCAGGGCGGCGCAGTTTACGATGACGAAAGGATTCTTCTGGCGCGGGCTGACGTAATGGATGGAACGCGCCAGCAAGGTTTTACCGGTCCCGCTCTCCCCCCGCAGCAGGACGGACGCATCCGTTCCCGATACGCGCTTCACCATCGCCAGGGTTTTGGCCATGGCCGAGGAGTTGCTGATCAGGTTGTCGGGATTGAAGCGTTCCTCCAGCTCGGCATGCAGCTCCTTGTTCTCTTGCACCAGCTTCGAGTTTTCTTCCCGGATCATTTCGGCGATGCGCAGGGTTTGCGAGAGCAACGAAGCCACGATCTTCATGACCTTGATGTCCTCGTCCACCATGGTGGTGCTGCGAGTGGTGCGATGCGCGGTGATGACCCCGATAGGACGGGAATCAAGGATGACGGGCACGGCGACGAAACCGATACGGTACAACTTGAAATCGTCGATGTTTTCCTTGGGGGTGGGAATGCCATCGAATTCCTCGCCGTCGGGCACGGCCATGGGCAGGCAATTGCTGAAGACCTTGCCTACGAAGTCCTCGCCTATCTTATAGACCGAACTGCGGATTTCCTCCGGACTGAACCCACTGCTCGCCTTGATGACAAGGAACTTGCGATCGGTGGTGGGCATGAGCAGGGTACCCCGCTCCAACTCCAAGGTTTCCGAGAGGGTCCGCAAGCATTGGTGGGCCACCTCCCGGTAATCCAGGGAGGAGCTGAACAACTTGCTGATTTCCGTTAAGGCCGACATGGTGCGGGCCTGATGGACCATGAAATCTTTCATTACCTCTTTCCTATTGTCAATTATTGACAAATGATTTAGACAATTCCCTCTTTTGTCATTTTTTATTTTTAATTCGAGTCTATTCTGGCTTCTTCTTTACAGAACCTTGTCCTGGAAGCCTTAGAAAAGGCTAATACTGAGGCGTTACCCGCCTTGGTTCTGCTCGCCGAACAAGAAAAATTGCTGGGGGAGCTGCCAAAAGACCGTTCCAGACTGCAAAGCCAAGTTTCAGCCGTCCTCAAAAATCAAACCGGAAAGGTACTCAGCGACCCCCTGGAATTGGTTTTCACGACGGACTGCATTATCGGCATTTTGCAGATTCCCCAGAAAAAGGGTCTATCCCGGGAAGATCGGTTACGCTTGGCGGCCTCCCGCATTGGGGACCTCCAGAAAAGTCGCTCTTGGCCCAAAACCGCGATCTCGGCGGATGGGCTGACGATTCCGGAAATGAAGGCCCTGGCCGAAGGCCTTCATCTCTCGTCCTACGAATTCCGTAAGTACAAATCCGAAAAGAAGCCGGAAAAATCCGAAGCCGAAACCATCCTATGGGTCGCGGGCGAGAATATGAAAAAGGCGACGGTCGCATTGGCCGAAGCCGAAACGGTATCCCGTCTGATCAATTCCTGTCGCGATCTGGTGAACGAACCGGGTTCGCACCTCGATCCCGACGATTTCACCGAAGCGGCGCGGCGCGCCGCCAAGGAATTCGGCCTGACCATCAAGGTTCGGGACGAGAAGAAGCTGCAAAGCGAAGGCTTCTTGGGCTTATGGACGGTGGGCAAGGGTTCCGATCGGCCTCCGCGCATGGTGACTTTGGGCTATGAAGGCAAAGCCGCGAAGAAAGGCGGTAAGGCGCCGCACCTGGTGCTGGTGGGAAAGGGCGTCACCTTCGACACCGGCGGCATCAGCATCAAGCCGAGCCAGGGAATGTGGGAAATGAAAAGCGACATGGCTGGCGCCGCCACGGTGCTCTCCGCGCTCTGCGCCATCGCCGCCCTGAAGCTTCCCATCAAGGCCAGCGCCGTGCTCTGCCTGGCGGAAAATCGCCCCGGTAACGCAGCCGTGCTTCCCGGCGACATCTTTACCGCCAAGAACGGCAAGACCGTAATGGTGGACAATACCGACGCCGAAGGCCGCCTCATCCTCTCGGACGGGCTGGCGGAAGCCGGGGCCATCGGCGCGACCCATATCATCGATTTGGCGACCCTGACCGGCGCCATCATCCGCGCCATCGGCCCGTCCATCGCCGGCCTGTTCTGCAATGACGAGGACTTCACCCGCCTGATGCTCCAGGCTGGAGGGACCGCATCGGAGAAGTTCTGCGTGATGCCGCTCGAGGAAGAGTACCGCGAATACCTGGATGACCCCGTGGCGGACATGAAGAACGTGGGCAAGCCGGAAGCGGGCGCCATCACCGCCGCCTTGTTCCTGCAGGAATTCGTCCCACCCAAGACCGCTTGGTCCCATTGGGATATCGCGGGGACGGCGTTTACCACGTCGCCTTGGAAATATTTCAAGGCTGGGGCGACGGGCTGGGGCGTGCGTTCGCTTGTGGAAGTTGCGCGGATGCTTGCTGGGTA
Organism: Fibrobacterota bacterium; assembly: GCA_019509785.1. Lineage (NCBI taxonomy): Bacteria > Pseudomonadati > Fibrobacterota > Fibrobacterota bacterium. The sequence continues at coordinate 54,962 of JAEKLQ010000063.1, forward strand.
GGTCTCTGGGCGGTGCGGCGCGTCGGTTTCGGCGCGGGGTCGGCTCACCGTTGAATGGAATCGATGTTCGGCCCGGAAAAGGGACGGCCGCGCATTTGAAGAGCGCGGCCTTTCGACTGAAGTAATCGTTCCCTTTTCCGGGCCTCCTTCCGCCTCGCATGCGCCGAAACCGCCGCGCCCCACCGCCCCGGACCCCGCCCCGCAGCCCGCACGCTTTTTGCGCGAAGACCCACCACGGTTCGACAGCCAATAATTTTGGTCGAATGGAGAACTTTCCCGCGGCGGAGGCCCAAGGAGTGCGGCCGTGCACCGCTGTTCTCCTGCAGGCCCGAGTCGATGCGCCCGCAGGGGTGGGCTGGATCGGGCGCGCGCACGGGGGAAAGGGCGGGGGCGGGGCTCCGGGCCGGCGAGTTATGCGCGCGCGGCTTCCGGGAAAGCGAATGGTTCCCAGGGAATCGACAGCCCGCGCTCCCCAAATGCGCGGGCGACCGCTTTCCCGGAAACCGCAACGACCGCCTGGCACGGAAAGCGCATAGCCGAGCCGTCCCGGAGCCACGGACACGCCCGGAGCCACAGCCGAGCCCGCTCCAGCCCGCCGACCGAGCAGCGCGCAACGACCCACCAGTAGGAGACCCCGCGCGCCCAGCCTTTTCTATCTTGGAAGAGCCTATGGAAAAGATCGCAATCGTCGATTTCGGAGGCCAATACACCCACTTGATCGCCCGCCGCGTGCGTCAGTTGGGCGTGTACTCGGAAGTGGTGGGCCCCCACTCGGGCGCCGAAGAGGTGAAAGGCTTCAAAGGGCTCATCTTCTCGGGCGGGCCGGCCTCCGTGTACGAGAAGGGCGCGCCCCAGGCCAATCCCGCGCTGTTGAAATCCGGACTGCCCATTTTGGGCCTGTGCTACGGCCATCAATTGATTTGCCGCGATCTGGGCGGGGAAGTGAAGCAGGGCAAGGTGCATGAGTTCGGGCCCGCCGAGTTCCATCCTGACCGCAGCCATCCGCTTTTCGCGGGAATGTCGGACGCTTCAACCGTGTGGATGAGCCACGGCGATGAGGTCTCCAAACTGCCCTCAGGCTTCCGCCGTATCGGTTATACGGTGAATTGCGATTTGGCCGCGGTGGCCAACGACGCGCGGAAGATCTTCTGCGTGCAGTTCCATCCCGAAGTGACCCATACCGAAGAGGGGATGATCCTCCTCAAGAATTACCTGACCCATATCGGTTGCAAATTCGAATGGAAGGTGGCGGATTACCTGAAGGGCCTGGAAGAGAAGTTGCGCCTTCAATGCGAGGGCAAACGGGTGTTCCTGCTGGTATCCGGCGGGGTGGATTCCACCGTGGCCTTCGCGCTGTTGAACAAGGCCCTGGGCCCCGAGCGCGTGCTGGGATTGCATATCGACAATGGCTTGATGCGGAAGAACGAGAGCGCCGACGTGATCGAGTTCATGAATAAGGAGGGGTTCCGCAACCTCAAGGTCCGGGATGCCGCGAAGGATTTCCTGAAGGCCTTGGAAGGCGTGCATGCGCCGGAGGCCAAGCGCAAAATCATCGGCGAAACCTTCCTGACCGTGAAGGACGATGCCCTGGCGGCGTTAAACCTCGATCCGGACGGATGGCTTTTGGCGCAAGGCACCATTTACCCGGATACCATCGAGAGCGGCGGAACCAAGAACGCGGCCGTCATCAAGACCCACCATAACCGGGTGGGCGCGATATTGGAACTGCTGGCGAAAGGCTTGGTGGTGGAACCGCTGGCCGATCTGTATAAGGACGAGGTGCGCGAACTGGGTGAGTTGTTGGGAATCCCGCATCGGCTGGTGTGGCGGCATCCCTTCCCGGGCCCGGGCCTAGGCGTCCGGCTATTGTGCAGCGCCAAGGCGGATCGCAAGGTGGACCCCGGGGTAACCGCCAAGGTACTGGCTACCTTGGCCCCCGAAGGCTTGGATGGCGAAGTGCTGCCGGTGGAAAGCGTGGGCGTGCAGGGCGATGCGCGCACCTATGCCCATCCTTTGCTGCTACGGGGCCTGCGCGATTGGGAGAAATCCGATAAGTTGGCCGTGGCCCTGGCCAATCGCATTCGCGAGGTGAACCGCGTGGTGCTGGAATTGGGCGCGTTGCCCGGGCCCTACAAGACCGTAGCCGCTCAATGCGACAAGCCGCGGCTGGATCTTCTGCGCGAGGCCGATGACATTTGCACGCGCTTCCTGGAAGCGGAGAATTTGTACGCCACCTTGTGGCAGATGCCCGTGGTGCTGCTGCCTTTGGAGAAAGGCGGCCAGCCGGTTTTCGTCCTGCGCCCGGTGATTTCCTCGGAAGCCATGACCGCGCGCTTCGCGGCCCTGCCGTTCCCCTTGCTGGACAAGCTTTGGACGGCGCTCAAGGCCGCCGGGGCCGGGGCCATGCTATACGATATCACGCATAAGCCCCCAGGGACGATCGAATGGGAATGAACGGCGCCCATGCCCGTTCCTCCCCAGGCCATCGCCATCGCGACCGCATCGTGAGCAAATCCCAGGACATCCGCAAGCAGAAGGAAAAGGCCATCCTCGTGGGCGTAGCCACGAAATCGGTCACCATCAAGATGGCCCGCGAGCATATGGAAGAGCTGGGCCGGCTGGCGGACACCGCCGGCGCGGTGGTGGTGGACAGCACCTTGCAGCGTCGCGAGACCCTGGATCCCGCGACCCTGGTGGGAGCGGGCAAGGTGGAGGAGATCGCGGCCATGGTGACGGCGCATCAGGCGGACCTGGTCATCTTCGACGAGGACCTGAGCGGCTCGCAGGTGAAGAAGCTGGAGACCAAGATCGCATGCAAGATCCTGGACCGCAGCGGCATCATCCTGGACATTTTCGCCAAGCATGCCAAGACCGCGGAAGCGAAGGTGCAGGTCGAGGTCGCCCAGTTGGAATACATGCTGCCGCGCTTGACCAACGCCTGGAGCCATTTGTCGCGCCAGGCGGGCGGCGTGGGCATCGGCATGAAGGGGCCGGGCGAGACGCAGCTCGAGACCGATAAGCGATTGGTGCGTAAGCGCATCGCCGAGTTGACGAAGAAGCTGGAAAAGATGGAAGACATCCGCGCGGCCCAGCATGATCGGCGGCTTCCCACCTTCCATGCGGCCATGGTGGGATATACCAACGCTGGCAAGTCCACCTTGATGAATTCCCTGACCAAGGCGGGCGTGGAGGCCGCGGATAAGCTGTTCGCCACCCTGGACCCTACCACGCGTAAGGTATATCTGGGGCCCAAGCGGCCCGCCGTGATCTCGGATACGGTAGGCTTTATCCGCAAGCTGCCGGTGGGCCTGGTCTCGTCCTTCAAGAGCACGCTTTCCGTAGTGGCGCAGGCCACCCTGATCCTGCACGTGGTGGACGCCCACGCCGCCGACTTCGAGGAACAAATGGAAATCACCGCGCGCATCCTCGGGGAGCTGTGCCCGGAGTCGGTTCCGCGGGTAACCGTCTACAACAAAATCGATCTGCTTGATCCGGAACGCCTGGAGTACCTGCGTACCCATCATCCGCAGGCGGTGTTCGTTTCCGCCGAGGCCAAGCTGGGCCTGGACGCGCTTAAGGATCGCATGCTGGAGCACTACGAGGCCGGGCGCTTCGCGGATGCGCTGGGGGAAGCCTCCCAGGCCGCGGGCGCGGCGCCCGTCGGCATGGCGCCATGGAACGGGGCGCCAGGGACATCGGACGGCGGCGCCCGCGACGATGACGGGATCGGCTAGGTACCCCTTTTGGATTTGAACCAGGTCCTAAGCCCCGCCTATCTCTCCAGCCTGAAGGGGCTGGCCCTCAAAGCGCGCATGGTGCTGGAAGGGACCATGGCCGGTCGGCACCTCTCCCCCTTCCACGGATTCTCTTCGGAGTTCGCGCAATACAAGGGTTACGTGCCCGGGGACGATCTGAAGTTCCTGGATTGGAAGGTGTACGGCCGCAACGATCAATTGGTGACCCGGCAGTATCGCGACGAGACCAATGCCAGCGTGTACCTGGTGCTGGACAGTTCCGACTCGATGGGTTACGCGGGCGGGGGGCCGGTGACCAAGTTGGAGTATGCCGCCGTGCTGGCGGCCTCCCTGGCCATGATGGCCTTCTCCCAACGCGACGCCGTCTCCATCGCCTTCGGGGCCGACGGGCCGGAGGGATTCCTGCCGCCTCGGAACAATGCCGCCCATCTGCGCCTGGCCCTCCAGATGTTGGAAGACATGCGGCCCCACGGCCGCACCGATCTGGAATCGCTTTTCGGGAAAGTGGCCGCCCGCCTGAAGTCGGGAAGCATGACCTTTCTCTTCACCGATTTGTGGCAGGATCCGAAGGCCATCCTGACCGGCCTCAAGGAGGTTCGCTTCAAGAACCAGGCGGCCTCCCTGGTGCAGATCCTGGCTCCGGCCGAGATCGCCTTCCTGGACGGCAACAACATGGAACTGATCGACATGGAGACCAAGGAGTCGGTGCGGTTGTCGGCCCGCCATATGAAGGAACAGTACCTGGAGACCTTACGGGCGCATACGGAAGCGTTGCGGGCGGAGTGCTTCAACCTGGACGTGAAGTTCCTGCGGGCGGAAACGACCCGGCCCTACTACCAAGCCATGCGCGACCTGCTGCACCGGTCCTGATCCGTGTTCTCCCTGCTTAGCCCCATCAGCCTGTGGTTCGGCGCATTGCTGGCGGTGCCCTTGGCCATCCACTTCCTGGGCCGGCAACGGTTGGAGCGGCAGCCCTTCCCCAGCCTGTTGCTGGTGAAGGAAGGCTTCGCGAATTCCATGCGGCGCCACCGCCTGAAGAATCTTCTCCTTCTGATCATCCGTACCTTGCTGATCGCTTGCATCCTGCTGGCCTTGTCCAATCCCGCCATGGAATCGAAGCGGGCGGGCGCCAAACCCGATCAAAGCCTGGCCTTGATCCATAACGGCATCTACGGCAAGTTGGCCCCCATCGAAGGCGCGCCGGCCTTCGGAGGGACGGCATCGCCGCGCGGCAAGGATCTCCTGGAAACCCAACGCCTGCGCGTGCATGGCTTGGACTCGGCGCAAGGGACCCGTACGCGGATCTTTACCGTGATCGAGGATGGGCCGGGCGCCGGCGAAGTCGCCGAGCGCTTCGGCGATTACGGGGACGCGGTCCGCCGCTTATTGTCGGCCTTGGGGCCCGGGACCGCCCTGATCAACCTTCCCGTCTTCGCCTGGAAGGACGTATCCGCTTGCCAGGCCGATCTCCTGCGCGCGCTGCAAGAAAATACCGGGCTGCAACTGGCGCTTACCGACTTCTCGACCTTGTCCCCGCGCGTATCCGCGTTCGAGGGCTTGCGCGCGACCCCCGCCGCCGATGCGCCCACCGTCGCCTTATCGGCCCGCCTATCCCCTGCCGCCGCCGCGGGGGGCAAATCCCAGGTCTGGCTCGACGGGCGCCTGTTCCAGGAGGCAGCCGCCGCCGGGGGTCGCGTGGAGGTTACCCTGCCTTTGGGCGCGGGGCCGCGCACCGAGGGCCGCTTCGCATTCTCCGGCGGCTTCGCGACGGCCGATTTCCATTTCTGCTTTCCCCAAGCGGGAGCCTGGTCGCTGGCGCATGCGGGTAGCGCCCTGGTCTCCTTGCCCAGCCTGGGCCGGGAGACTTATTTCCGTCGCATTGTCCACGTGGCTTCGGCCGGGGAAGTGCCTTGGGGAGGGATTTCCCCTGCATCGGGAGGCAAAGCCGCCGCCCCGGCCCCATTGCGGCTGGTCTATTTGGCGGCCGAGCGCGCGGCTTCGCCCGAGGCCTACTCCCGCGCGGTCGAGTTCGTAAAGCGGGGCGGCCGCCTGATCGTGGCGGCGGGACGCGAAAGCGACATCCCCGGGCTCAACCGTTTCCTGCTGCAGCCCTTACGCTTGGGTCACCTGGGGAACCTGGTGGATACGTCCGGGCCGGTCAGCGCCGATCGCGCGGCGCTCGCTCGCGTCGGGAGGGCTTCCGGGGATCCCGCGGCCGCCGCGGGGAACCTGGGAACCGTGCGTAAACGTTATGCCTTCTCCCCCGATTCCGGGACCGTCGTCCTGCTGGCGCAGGGAGGGGCGGCGGTACTGGCCGAACGGGACTTCCACCAAGGCCATGCGTTGCTCTGGACCACCGACATCGATGATCTGGAATGGACGGATTTAGGGGTGAGCGCTTTGGTTCCCCTCTTGCATCAGGCGTTCCAGGAGGCGGCCGCGGGCGAACGCGCGGCCAACCTGGCGGTCGCGTCCGATTCGATCTACGCGTTGAACCTGGCCGAGGGGGAGGAAAACTCCCGGCCCGAGGCGCGCGATCCCCTAGGGCGTCCCTTCTCCCGGGTCCGCATCGACGGGGGCCGGATGCGGCTGGGGCCATTCGACAAGCTCGGCCTGTACCGGGTGATCCGCGGCGAGGACACGAACGCCTTCGCGGTGAACCTGATCCCCGCGGGGACGGCAACGCCTACGCCGGCTTCGGAGGAATGGGCTGCCGCCGACGCGGCCGCGAAGGAAGCTTTCCTGGCCGCGTGCAAGCCTTTCTCCGGAAGGATCGCCGTGCTGGGGCAGGACGATGCGATGGCCGCGCGGACTTCGGTGCGCCGACTCTGGCCCGCGTTCCTGCTGGGCGCGTTATTGTTACTTTTCCTGGAAGGTTTGGTCTCTTCCCGCTTTTCGGCGCGACGGACACCTAACTAAACCACTACGCATGGAAATCCTAGGTACCACCCGTCTCATCGCCTTGCTGGGGGATCCCGTTTCCCATTCCCTCTCGCCGGCCATGCACAACGCCGCCTTCGATCAATACGGGTTGGACTTCGCCTACGTTCCCCTCCGCGTGCAGGCCGCGGGGCTCAAGACCGCGCTGGATGCCCTGCGCGTCTTCAACTTCCGCGGGGCCAACGTTACCTTGCCGCACAAGACCGCGGTCATCCCCTATGTCGATCAGCTTACGGACATCGCCCAGGTTATCGGCGCGGTGAACACCATCGTCAACGAGGACGGGCGGCTGGTCGGCACCACCACCGATCCCGAAGGCTTCCTGGAAGGCTACCGGGAACAGGGCCATAGCTTCATCGGACAAGCGGTGGCCATCCTCGGCAACGGCGGATCGGCGCGCACCATCGCATACTCGTTGCTGATGCGGGACCGGCCCAAGCGCGTGGTGATCGTGGCCCGGGATATGGAGAAGTCCCGGCGCCTGGCGGCGGAGATCACGGAACGCCTGGGACTCGGGCAAGGCGGGGCCTTGCCGACGCCGGAAACCGTCGCCCTGTCCGACTACGCCTCGGTTCGCGATGGCATCGACGTGGTGGTGAATACCACCCCGGTGGGCATGCATCTCATGGTGGAGATCTCCCCCTTGGCGCCCGGGAACCTGATGGCGGGCCAGGTGGTGTACGATATCGTATACGCGCCCGAACGCACGTGCCTGATCCGCGACGCCGAGGCGCGCGGCCTGAAAACCGTGGGCGGCCTGGGGATGCTGGTGCACCAAGGCCGCGCCGCTTTCGAAATCTGGACCGGCATCAAACCGGAAGCGCGCGCCTACTATGCCGCGGCCCGGGAAAAACTGTCCAGCTGCATCGGGGAACCGCGCCCGGCCCCGACCGTCCCTTCCCCCGCGGCCGGCCGCAGCGTGGCCGAGGATCCTTAAGCCCGCGATGCCCTTCCCCCTCAAGCGCAACATCTGGTTCACCGGCTTCATGGCCTCGGGCAAAAGCCGCATCGGCTCGCTCACGGCCGCATCCCTGGGATGGAAGTTCGCCGATCTGGACAAGGTGATCGAAGAAAAAACCGGTAAGACCATTCCGCAGATATTCGCCGACGAGGGCGAAACCGCTTTCCGCCGCATGGAAGTGGAAGCCTTGCGCGAGCTGGCGGGACAAGGCCCCATGGTGGCCTCCTTGGGCGGAGGGACCCTCACCAATCCCGAAGCCATCGAACTCGTGCGGCAAACCGGCGTGTTGGTGGGCCTATACGCCTCGCCCGAAGTGATCCTGGAACGGGTGAACCGCAAGGAAGGCTCGCGGCCGCTGCTGGCCGGCCTGGACGATGCCGCCAAGATGGCCAAGATCAAGGACCTCTTGGCGGCGCGCAAGCCCCTCTATGAACTCGCCGATCTCCAGTTCGAATCGGACGAGAAGATCCCCCATCATGTCCTCACCCGCCGCATCATCCATCGCTTGCAGGTGGAGGAGATGGTACCGCTGAAGGTGGATCTGGGCCCCCGCAGCTATCCCATCTACGTCGAGACTGATCTCTCGGGCCATATGGACGCCATCGCGGCCAAGGCGGGATGCCCGGCGGAATTCCTGATCGTCACCGACGCCAACCTGAAGTCCCATCAGAAGCGCATGCTGGAGCAATTGCGCGCGAGCCTGGGCGAATGCCGGATCTTCTTCTTCAAGCCCGGCGAAGAGGAGAAGAACCTCAAGTCCCTGAACAAGCTTTTCACCTTCATGCTCCGCCACCAATACGCCCGCAAAACCACCTTGGTCGCCTTCGGCGGCGGCGTGGTGGGCGATATGGCCGGCTTCGCGGCTTCGGTCTACATGCGCGGCATCCCCTTCCTGCAGGCCCCCACCACCTTGCTTTCCATGGTGGACAGCAGCGTGGGCGGCAAGACGGCGGTGAACCATCCCCTGGGCAAGAACATGCTGGGCGCCTTCTACCAACCCAAGGCCGTAGCCATCGGCCTGGACGCCTTGTCCAGCCTGCCTGATCGGGAATTCCTCTCCGGCCTCGCCGAGGTCGTGAAGTACGGCGTCATCCGCGATGAAGCGTTTTTCCGTTACCTGGAAGACAATGCGGATGCCATCCTGGCCCGCAAGCCGGAAGCCTTGAGGGAAATCGTATTGCGTTCGTGCGCCATCAAGGCGGACGTGGTGGGAAAGGACGAGCGCGAGACGGCGGAGGGCGGGCGCGCCATCCTGAACTACGGGCATACCTTCGGGCACGCCTTCGAGGTGCTGGGCGGCTATGGCCTGCTGCCGCATGGCTTGGCGATAGCTTTGGGCATGCGCGTGGCCGCGCGCCTGGCAGTATCCCTGGGCATGCTCGGGGCCGATGCGGAACGACGCCAGAACGCCCTTCTCGATCGCCTAGGCCTGCCCAAGGCGTTCCCGAAGAAGCTGGACGAATCCAAGGCCTGGGAAGCCATGGGCCTGGACAAGAAGGTGGACGCCGGCAGCCGAGTTTACATCCTGCCTACCCGCATCGGCGAAGTGGTGCCGGTGCGCGACGTGCCCAAGGCCGACGTGTTGCAGGCCCTGGCCGCGGCCCGCGAGGCGGTCGCTTGAGCATTTTCCTGGTCGGCGGTACCTGTTGCCTCGGATACCATCTGCTCAATCTGCTTTCCCACGGAAAGGGCGATCTGGTCTCCTACTCGGGCGAGGACCCCGAGCCGCATATGACGCTCCAGCATGTCACCTATATCACCGGCGATTTACTGGACTTCAAGAACCTGGTGCAGGTCCTTTCCGAACATCGGCCCACCGAAATCTACCACATGGTTTCCCAGGGGTTCAATCTCGGCTCCTCCCAAATCAAGCCCAACGCCATCCTGCAATTCCTGATCCTGGGGACCCAGAACCTCTTCGAAGCCGTCCGCCTGACCGTGCCCAAGGCCCGGGTCCTTTTGGTGAGTTCGTCGGAAATCTACGGGGCCGGGCGCGGCATCGTCGACTTGATCCATCGCGAGTCCGATCCGGCCATACCGTTCACGCCTTACGCCACGGCCATCGCCTCCTGCGAGCTCCTGGCCAAGCAATACATTTCGGCGCATAACCTGGATATCGTGACGGTGCGGCCCTTCAGTTCCACCGGCCCCTACCAGGAAAAGAAGTTCGTACTCCCTTCGGTAGCGGCCCAGATCGCCACCATCGAGATGTACGACGGGGAGACCGCCATCTACACCGGCAACCTGGACGTCTCGCGGGATTACCTGGACGTGCGCGACCAGGCCCGCGCCATCGCCATGCTGGCCAAGCGGGCCGGAAGCGGGGAGGTCTACAACGTCTGCTCCGGGAAGGCCCGTACCATCCGGGACCTGGTGCACTACCTGATCGGGTTGTCGGGATGCCCCATCGAAACCCGCATCGACCCTTCCCTGGAGCGGGCCATCGACATCCCCCTTTTGGTGGGGTCGCCCGAAAAGATCATGAGCCTGACCGGTTGGAAGCCCATCATCTCGATCGAAGATTCCTTGAAGGATTTGTATGGCGAAATTAAGGTAAGATTGCAGGCGAAAGGAACGCCTGCATAATGCTCGCTCATTGGCTCTACGCGACCACCCATTACGCCCTCTTCGAGAACCGCCTGTTCCGGGCCGGCATCGCCTCCCTCTTCGCCTCCCTGCTGGTTTTCCTCCTGATGCCCCATTGGATCCGCTTCCTGAACAAGCTGGACGCCTCTTCCGACTTCGACCATGGCAAGCATAAAGCGCCCCCCATCATGGGCGGCGCCTTGTTGGTGGCGGCCGTGGCCATCGCTTCGGTCTGCTTCGCCAACCTCAACGCCTATTCGATCTCGGCGCTGGTGATCCTTCTGGCATACGCCTTCATCGGCGGCCTCGACGACGTGATGAAAATCCGCAACAAGAAGCTCGTGGGCCAGGGCAAACTCTCCAAGGCCGATTACCAGGCCAAGGCCGACGGCATCTCCGCCCGCCTGCGCCTGTTCCTCTACTTCCTCTTTTCCCTCCTGGTGGCCTTCTTCGCGTATAAGTTCATCCCGGGGTTATCGGGGCATCTCACCATGCCCTTCGTGAAACCGGAGGTCTGGTTCCCCTACCTGCCGCGTTGGGGATTCATCCTGCTCATTTGCCTGGTCACCACCTCGAGCGCCAACGGCGCCAATTTCACCGACGGCTTGGACTCGCTGGTATCCGTCCCCATCATCACGACTTCGATTTTCGCGGGGGTGGTCGCTTACATCTCCGGCAACGCCATCCTGTCCAAGTACTTCCTCATCCCGCACATCCCCGGCGGGGACGAGCTCTTTCCCATCTGCGCCGCCATCGTAGGGTCGCTGCTCGCCTACCTGTGGTACAACAGCCCGCCCGCGGAAATCTATATGGGGGACGCGGGCTCCATCGGCTTCGGCGGGGCCATCGGCATGATGTTCGTGCTGCTCAAGATCGAACTGTTCCTGCCCATCGTAGGGGTGGTTTTCCTGGGCGAGGCGCTGTCGGTACTGCTGCAAATCACCGGTTTCAAGATTACCAAGCGCTTGAGCAAGGACAGGACGGGCCGGAGGCTGTTCCTGCGCGCCCCTCTGCACCATCATTTCCAGCTCAAGTGGAAGAATCGCTTCGAATCGGGCCAGGCCTTGAACTCGAAAATCATCTGGCGCTTCCATCTGGTCAGCATCCTCGCCCTCATCATCGGAAGTCTCATCTTCTTCAAGGTGAGATAGCGGTTCCGAGGTAATCGGTTCCGGGCGAAGAATCTTATCTTTCCCCCAAATGGCCGAGACCCCCATGCACCAGCAAGCGCGCGCCCACGCCCGTTCCCACGGGCAAGATCATCTTTTCCGTTTCTGGGACGAATTGACGGAGCCGGAGAAAGATGCGCTGGCCGGCCAAGTGCTGGCGGTGGACTTTGCGCAGGTGGCCGCCCTGCATCGCGACCTCGTAAAGGGCCGCTCGGCGCAAACCGACGCGGGATCGGAATCCGTCGCCCCCTTGCGGGCCAAGCCTTGGGAAGGCTTTTCCATCCAGGAGCGCGCCGCCTACGCCAATATGGGCATGCGCGCGTTGCGGGAGGGCAAAGTGGCCGCCTTCCTGGTGGCCGGCGGCCAAGGCACGCGTTTGGGGCACAGCGGCCCCAAAGGCGTATTCGATATCGGCCTGCCTTCTCGTAAATCCCTGTTCCAGCTCCAGGCCGAACGCATCCTGCGCCTGTCGCGCCAAGCCGGCAAGGCGATTCCCTGGTACATCATGACCAGCGAAGAGAACCATGCGGAGACTACCGGCTTCTTCAAGGACCGCCGCTTTTTCGGGCTGCCGGAGCGGGACATCTTCTTCTTCAAGCAGGGCGAAATGCCCGTGGTGGATGAGGATGGCAAGGCGCTTTTGGCCTCCAAGGGCCGGCTCTCGATGGGGCCCAACGGCAACGGCGGCTGCTTCCTGGCCCTGGCCAAGAGCGGGGCGCTGGAGGACATGGCGCGCCGCGGCGTGGAGCACGTGTTCTTCTACGGCGTGGACAATGCCCTGGTTCGCGTCTGCGATCCCCATTTCATCGGCTTCGCCATGGCCGAAGGCCATCCCGCGGCCAGCAAGGCGGTGGTCAAGGTACAGCCCGAGGAGAAGGTGGGCGTGCTCTGCCTGCGGGACGGCAAGCCTTCGGTATTGGAATATTCCGAGATGACGGAAGAGATGATCTACGCGAAGGGCGATGACGGACGGTACATGTACGATTCGGCCAACATCGCCACCCATCTCTTCACGCGGGAATTCCTGCAACGGCACGCGGCGGCGGCCCTTCCCTTCCACGTCGCGCATAAGAAGATCGCCCACGTGGACGTCTCCGGATCGACGGTCTCCCCGGAAAAGCCCAACGCCTGGAAGTTCGAACTCTTCATGTTCGATCTCTTCCCGCTGGCCGGATCCATGGCCGGCCTATTGGTGAGCCGCGAAGAGGAATTCGCCCCCGTCAAGAACAAGGACGGGGTGGACAGCCCCGCCAGCGCGCGGGCCATGCTGTTGGACCTGCACCGCAAATGGGCCTTGGCCGCCGGCATCACCGAAGATGAGCTGCGCGGCAAGATCGTGGAGATCTCGCCCTTGGCTTCCTACGCCGGCGAAGGGGTCAACCCCGCCATCATCCGCTCCCAACTCGGCAATCCCATCATCCACGTCTCATGACCGGCGCTTCGAATGAGGCGGGCGCTTCTAGCGAAGCGGGCGCTTCTGGCGAAGCGGGCGCTACCGTTGGCGCGGGCGGCAACGCGCCACGCAAGGCAGCGCTCGCCTTCATCTTCGTCACCGTGGTTTTGGACATGCTGGCCTTGGGCATCACCGTGCCCGTGCTTCCCAAGCTGGTGCTCGGCTTCGAAGGCGGGGACTCGGCCAGGGCCGCCCATATCATCGGGATGTTCGGCACCCTCTTCGCCGCCATGCAATTCCTGTTCGCCCCTTTCCTGGGCGCCGTCTCCGATCGCTTCGGCCGCCGGCCCGCCATCCTCCTTTCCAACTTCGCGCTGGGCGCCGACTACGTGCTCATGGCCCTCGCGCCCTCGGTGTCTTGGCTGTTCCTGGGCCGTACCATCTCCGGCATCTGCGCGGCCAGCTTCAGCATCCCCAGCGCCTATATCGCCGACGTGACGACCCCGGAAAAGCGCGCGGCCGGCTTCGGCTTCCTGGGAGCCGCCTTCGGGCTGGGCTTCATCATCGGTCCCGCCTTCGGGGGCCTGCTGGGCAGCATCGATGCACGTCTGCCCTTCTGGGTGGCCGCAGCCTTGAGCCTGGCGAACGCGGCTTACGGATTTTTCGTCCTGCCCGAATCCTTGCCTTCCGGAAAGCGCGGGACCTTCTCCTGGGGGCGCGCCAATCCGGTCGGAGCCATGGGCATTTTGCGCAAGCATCCCCTCGTGCTCGGCATCGCGGCGGTGGCGTTCTTCTCCTACCTGTCCCATGAGGTCCTTCCCAGCATGTGGGTCCTCTACACCGATTACCGCTACCATTGGAGCGCCCGCGCCGTGGGGTACACCTTGGCCTTGGTGGGCGTGTTCAGCGCGCTGGTGCAAGGCGGCCTGGTGCGCACCGGCGTCGCGCGCATGGGCGAGCGGCGCGCCCTACTCTTCGGTCTCGCTTGCGGAGCCATCGGCTTCGCGATCTATGGCCTGGCCCCCAGTTCCTACTGGTTCTTCCTCGGCATCCCTTTCGGCGCCCTGTGGGGCTTCGCCGGGCCTTCGGCCCAGGCCCTGATGTCCCAGCGCGTCGATGCCTCGGAACAGGGACGGCTGCAAGGCGCCTTGGCCGGCGTCCGCGGCATCACCGGTATGCTGGGCCCGACGCTTTTTACGTCCGCCTTCGCCTGGTCCCTGAAAATCCCTGATCCCAAACCGGGGACCCCGTTCGTCCTGGCTGCGGGAATGTTGGGAATCGCCACCATCATCGGCATGATCGTGACGAAGGGTATTACACCCGCCGCAATTAAATAAAGTTTTTTCTTTACTAAATAGCCCGGGCATGGTATCTTGGGATCATGCCCACCAACCCGCCCAAGCCGAATACCCTCGCCACGCCCCCCAGAAGCACCCGGCATGCCTTGCTGGATATCCTGAAACGGGAAGGCCCGCAGGAAGCGAAAGCCCTGGCTACCCGATTGGGGCCTTCTGGATTCGCTGCAAGAGGTTTACGGCGAAGGCGGCATGCAGAAGCTGTTGGACGCGCGCACGCGCCATCAGCGGGAAGAATACGCGCGCGTGGTGCCGGGGCCGGCGGACTTGAAGGACAAGGTAAAGGCGCTGGCGCGCCTGCGCGATCGCGAAGGCTATATGACCGAAGTGAAGGCCGCGCCGGGAGGCGGCTGGCTCCTGATCGAGAACCATTGCCCCATCTGCACCGCGGCCAAGGCCTGCCGCGGGTTTTGCCAAAGCGAGTGGCAGGTCTTCAGCGGATTGATGGGCTCCGGGGCCGTCGTTACCCGCGAGGAACATTTGCTCACCGGCGGGCGCCGTTGCGTGTACGCGATCAAGCCCGCGGACGGGCGTGGGATTAAAGCCAAAGCGAAACAAGGAGACGGAAAATGAAACGCGTGGAAGGCAAGCATATCGTGGTGACGGGCGCCTCCAAGGGCCTGGGGAGGACCTTGGCGTTGGAATTCGCCCGCGAAGGGGCGGCGGCTCTGATCCTTACGGCCCGCAACGCCGATCGATTGTACCAGGTGAAAGAAGAAATCCGCATCCTGGCGCCGGGAACGCGGGTGCTGGCGGCGCCGGCGGACTTGCGGCATTCCAAAGCCGTGGAACGTTTCGCGGCCACCGCCCTGGCGGAGTTGCAGGGCCGCGTGGACGTGCTGGTGAACAATGCGTCCGCGCTCGGCCCATCGCCCATGCCTTACTTGTTGGATTATCCGCTGGAGGAATTCCGGCGCGTGTTGGACACCAACCTGATCGCCCCGTTCTTGCTCACCCGCAAATTGCTTCCGGGCATGCTGGAACACGGGGGTTCGCTCATCAATGTGACCAGCGATGCTGGTGTAAACGGTTATCCGGGATGGGGAGCGTACGGCATCTCGAAGTTCGGATTGGAAGGTTTGTCCCAGACCTGGGCGGCCGAGTTGGATGGATCCGGCATCCGCGTGAATTGGGTGGACCCCGGGGATATGAATACGGACATGCACCGCGCGGCCGACCCTCAAGGCGATCCCTCCCAATGGGCCGATCCCGCGGACGTGGCCGAGGTTTTCCTCTGGTTGGCGTCCGATGCTTCCCGCGGAACGACGGGCCGGCGTTTCCAGGCCCAGGAAGATTGGCGGGCGCAAGCCTCCGGGGATCCCGCCGAACTGGCGACGGAAGAGGGTTGAACCATGGTCGCCGCTGCGCCCTTCCGTTTCGAATTGCCCGATGCCTTATTGGCCCGGGAACCCCCGGAAAAGCGGGGGCTGGAGCGAGATCAAGTGCGGCTGCTCGCGGCCGATCGGCAGACCGGGGCGCTGAAGCATACCCGTTTCGATCGCATCGGCGATCTGCTGAGGCCGGGGGATTGCCTGGTGTTCAACGCCAGCCGCACCTTGCCGGCGGCATTGCGGGCCGTTATAACCGCGGGCCCTTATGCCGGCCGTACCGTGCAACTGCGCTTGGCCCGGGGTAACGAGGATGGTACCTGGTCGGCACTGCCCTTGACCCCGGAGGATGAGCCTTGGTTGGGCGAACCGGGCGGGGCCCGCCTGGAGTTCCGATCCGCCGAGGTTAGGCCGCAGGGGAACCCGGGATCGCGCTTCAGCGCCGAAGTGGTCGGCCGCGATCCCCTGGTGGAACGGCTATGGCGGTTGCGCTTTTCCCTCCATGGGGCGGCATGGGTGGAATGCCTGTCGCGCCTGGGGAGTCCCGTGCGCTACTGGTATTCTTCCGCGCCTTGGGATCTGGATTTCTACCAGACGGTATATGCCCGGGAACCAGGCTCGATGGAAATGCCCTCGGCGGGCCGCGCTTTCTCTTGGAAGCTGTTGCTGGACCTCCGCAGGCGCGGAATCGGCACGGCTTTCCTGGTGCTGCATGCCGGGCTTTCCTCCTACCTGGACGAAAAATTCGACGCCGGCCATCCGGCTTCGGTCGAGCCCTATCGGCTGGAGGCCGAAGCGGCCGCCCGCATCAACGCGGCCAAGGAAACCGGCGGTCGTATCGTGGCGGTGGGAACCACGGTGGTGCGGGCGCTGGAGACGATGGCCGGGGCCGATGGGCGCGTAAGCGCCGGCGAGGGCCGGACCTGCTTGCGGATCACTCCCTCGCATCGCCTGAAAGCGGTGGACGGCTTGTTGACCGGTTTCCATGAACCCCAGGCGAGCCATCTGGATTTGCTCTCGGCCTTCCTGCCCCCGGATAAGCTGAAAAGCGTTTACGATGCCGCGCTGGAAGCGGGTTACCTCTGGCACGAATTCGGGGACGCGAACCTGATCCTTTAGCGGGCAGGGATAATCCCATCTAAAATCCCGGATTGCTAGATTAGCCCCATGCTAGCAGCCTTGATCCTCGCGTCATCCCTCTCCGCGGCCCCGGCCAAGCCTTCGACGGGCAAGGCTACCGCGGCTAAGCCTTCGGCCTCCAAAGCCCGGGCTGGCAAAAGCCCCGATCCCGCCTTCGATTCCACCCGCGCCTACCGTTACCTGAAGGAGCAATGCGCCTTCGGACCGCGCGTGGCCGAGAGCGAAGCGCATCGCAAGGCGCTGGAATATTTCCTGGCGCATTTCCGCGGCCTCGGTTTCCCGACCGTGGAACAGCCTTTCGTGCATACGGACATGGCCAGCGGGGCCAAGGTTCCCATGACCAACGTCATCGTGACCATTACCGGGCGGGAATCGGCACGCAAGCCGATCTTGTTTTGCGCGCATTGGGATTCCCGTCCCCGCGCGGATCAGGAAAAAAGCGAGATGCTCGCCTCCCGGCCCATCCTCGGCGCGAACGACGGGGCTTCCGGGATCGCGGTGCTGATGGAGTTGGCGAACGGGATGAAAGCGAAAGCGCCGGTGCAAACCGTGTACTTGGCCTTGTTCGACGGGGAGGATTACGGCAAGGAGGGCAGCCTGGATGAATACTTCCTGGGGGCGCGCTACTTCGCCGAGAACCCGACCGTGGGCGGCCTGGAGTATGCCTTGCTGCTCGATATGGTTGGCGATAGGGATTTGCATCTGCCCATCGAGCAGAACTCCCTGAAGCAAAGCCCCGGCGTGGTGGAAAAGATCTGGATGCGGGCCAAGGAGTTGGGCGTCTCCCAATTCGAAGCCCGGCCCGGACCCACGGTCTGGGACGATCACATGCCCCTGCAGGCCGTGGGCATCCCCGCGGTGGACATCATCGATTTCGATTACGCCCCGTGGCATACGCAAGGCGACACCCCGGACAAGTGTTCGGCGGGCAGCCTGGGCGCGGTGGGCCGCGTAACGGCCAGCCTGGCCTATCGTGGACTCGATTGAAGCGGAGAAGCGCCTGGGCTTGATCCCGGCGTCTTCCCTCATGACGGCCGCAGGGACCCGTTCGCAAGGGCCCGTCCCCCCGCCTTCCACCTCTTCCCCATCCCTATTCGTCCGTTCCGCCGGAATCCTTGCGGTCTGTTTCTTACGCGCTTTGGGGGCCGTTCCCGTCCCCTTATCCCAAGCCCTGCTCTCCCCATTCCTCATCGCTTATCGCATCTTGCGACGGCGCCACGCGGCGCGGTTGCGGGCTTGCATCACGGCTTCGCCTTTCGCGGATCGGCTCTCATTGGGGGACTATTACCGCCTCCGGCTACGGCTGCTCTTGCTGGGGCTACGCGCCCATGGCCGTACCGTAACTGCAACGTTTCCCCGTCTAGATACGCATGGGGAGGCCTTCTATGCTAAGGCTCTGGCTTCCGGTCGGCCCGTCTGCTTGCTGGGCCTGCATGCCGGGCCTTGGGAATTGCTGCATCGCTTGCCCCGGGCCCCCGCGGATCGGCCCTTCGCCATCGCCACCGCGCCGGCATTCGCGCCGGCCTTGACCGCCTTCATGGCCGCAGGCCGGGAGGGCGAGGGGAAGCGGATCCTGTGGGTCGGGGTCGCCGGCCCGAAGGGGTTGGAAGCCGGCCTGCGGGATATCCTCACGTCCAAGGGCGTGCTGGCCCTGATGGTGGATCAGGTCCCGGGGCCTGAAGAGGAATGCGAATACGTGGAACTGTGGGAACGAATCCGCGCGCCTTATCCCGCCCGGCTCTTACGCTTTCTGGAAGCGCGGGGATGCGTATTCGTGCCAATCTCCGTCCGCCTCGCGCAAGACGAGGCCATGCTCACTTACCATGGATCTTGGGATGAAGCCGGCCCGGAGCAGGTGCGGGGATTCCTCGAGGAATCCATCGCCGCGGCTCCGGACCAATGGAATTGGTCATACCCGAAGGTGTTCCCGGGCCCTAAGGCGAAACGTAGGCCGCGTCCAGCCAATTGATATTGAACCCCCCGGTCGCCATGGCGATCCGCAGGCTGTGGTTTCCGGCCGCGAGCCTGACGCCGCTGACCTGAATGCTTTTCCAGCTTTGCCATCCCGATGCGTCCGTGAAGGCGAAGGAGGCCGCTTGCGTCCCGTCCACGCTTAAGGCGGCGGTTTTGGTCCCGGCCGTTGCCGATGCCATGCGCAAGGTGAGCGTATATAAGCCGGCTTTGCCGACGGCCACGTCATAGGCGAGCCATTCCCCGGGGTCGATCCAGCCCACGTTGTAGCCTCCACCCGCGTCGGTCGTGGCTTCGATGTCCACGTTGTCCGTGCGGTATTTGCCGCCGGCATTCCCGGCGCTCAAATCATGGTAGCCCACGCCTTCGCCGCCGGCCTTATAGTCCTCGGCCTGGATGCGTCCGGGGAGCGCGATGGGCGTGCCGGTCGAACCTCCGGACAGGCTTACGCCTCCGGCCGCGAAGAACGACGCGCCGCGGCTTTGCATGAAGGATTTGCCATCGGTATAGATATCGTTCCCGTAGCTGCTCTGTCCGCCCGCCCCCGCCCCGAACAGGAGCGCGATGACGCCGGCGTCGGCAAAGGCTTTGGCGCGGGCCAAGCCGCCGTTCCCGAGGAAGTACTCGGGGCGATTGTCCTTATAGCCTTCCCGCGCCCCGCCATTGTTATACACGTTCAGATGGTTGGAATTGCCCAAGGGGATTTGCCAGAGGAGCCAGCGCTTGCCCGATTTGGCGTTCCATAGGCGCAGCCATTCCCGGTAGCGGTTCATGCTCCGCGAGGATATGGAAGCGGTGGAGGAGGTATCCCACCAGCGGATGCCCCCGTCGTTCTGGGTCAAGCGGTAGAAATCGGCATCCCGATCGCAAGGATCGGATACGAGGCCGTCGTAGGCGATGCCGGTCGCGTTGGATGCCAGTCCCAAGGGCGATAGGAAGGCATACACGTTGTCGACTTCCGGTTGGAGCGAAACCGTATAGCTGTAATTGAAGAGGTCCTTCCCGCTGGCCCATCCCGAGACGTGCATGCATAGGAAGGCGTTGTCGGCGCCTACCGCTTTTTTGATGGCGAGAAAGGCCAGGCCCCAGCCGGCCACGGTATTGGGCAAGCCCGCCAGCTCGGGCAATCCGGTGGAAGCCACGGCCGCGGCGGTGTTGGGATTTCCTCCGGTTTGCGCTTGCAAGAAGGCGTACCCGTCGGCTTCCAGCTCCACGTATACCGGCTTCCCGAAATCCTTGGCCCGCTGCATCAGGAGCTTGAAGTCGCCGAAATAACCTTTCATGGTGGCCGCATTCTGGGCCTTGGCCAGGAACTGGGCCTCGCCCCCGCCCGCCTCGCCGTTCATCTGGTAGAATTCGACGACCGGCACGGCGCCAATGCCGTCGCTCTCCTTCATGAAATTGAGGGCCCAGGAACCGTCGTACGCGCTCCAGCCCCAATTGTTGACCCATCCCTTGGTGAGGTAGCAGTAGCGGGCGCTCCAGGGCACGGCGCTGTTCTTCATCCAGGTCTGGCCGGGGTTCTCGAATAGCCCGAGGAGAAGCTTGTCCGGAAGGCCGACGGGCGAAATGGTCAGGGCCGAATAGGAAAGGCCGGGCGCCGCGTCGCCGGTGGACCCCGTTGGCGAAACCTGGCAGGAGAAGGCGAGGAAGGCGGGCAGGGCGGAGAGGAGAATTATGCCGAAGCGGCGCATAGGGACCTCCGATTTGGATTGCATGGCGGAGAAGATACCGGCGGGAGGGCCGGGCCACGGCACGATTCGCCGGCGGGAAAAGGGGTGCAGGCTCCCGGGCGCCCTCGCCGCCGTGGGGAATGGGCGCGAAAAAGAAAGGGCGGGCCCTGCGGCCCGCCCTTCGCGATCCCGTAACCGCCGCGTTACCATGCGGCGGCGCGGCCTTGGCCGCGGTAATCCCGGCCGCCGCTAGCGGTAATCCGCCGGCAGCATGCCTTCGTCGCCGCCGTGCTTCTTGAAGGCCTTGAAATAGTCCTTGGCCTGCTTCTTGTCGTACTTCTTGTCGGCGACCACGCCGGCGTAGTAGTAAGGCGAAGCCTCTTCGGGGCAGATGGAAATGGCGTACGTGCTGTTCTGCTTGCTGGTCTCGTAATTGCCCGCCGCGAAATTGACCTTGGCGGAACCGATCAGCAGATCGCAGGAATTGGGATTGCCTTCCAACGCCTTCTTGACCAGGGACACCGCTTCGGGTTTGCGGTTTTGCGCCAAGAGCACGTCGCCCATGGCGGCCACCGCCACGGAGTTGCCCGGCTGCAATTCCAGGGCGCGGCGCGCGTTCTTCTCCGCCTCGCTGGGCTTACGCAGCTTGAGCAGCACCTTGGCCAATAGGCTCAGGGCCTCGGGATTTTCCTCGGCGGCGTTCGACTTCTGCAGGAAATTCTCGGCCGCTTCGTACTTCCGCTCGGCCTCGAAGGCCATGGCCAGGCCCAGGAAACCCTTGGCTTGCCAGCTCGCATTGGCGTGCTGCGACAACTCCTTGAAGTAGTTCTTGGCGTCGGTCGAGCTTCCGTCCTTCAATAGGCACAAGCCGATATGGTAGACCGCGTCCATGTAATCCTGGTTGATGTCCAGGGCCTGATCGAAGTCCTTCTTGGCTTTCCCGTAATTGTGATCGTAGTAGTAGCTGAGGCCGCGGTAATGCCAATAACCGGCATTGTACTTGTTCATCTTGATCAGGCGATCGAGGATCTCGCGGGCGCGATCGGTCTCGCGGGAATCCACGCGCGCCTTCGCCAGGGCGAACTGGACCGTGGTGTCGCCCTTGAAATCCGAGGCCTCGATCAGGCGGATGGCTTCGCGATCGTTCCCCTTGTTGATCTGCAACTCGGCCAGCTTAGCCAACACCGGAGCCGAAGGATCCTTGACGAACACCGCGTTGATCTCGGCCAGGGCCGCTTCGTTCTTGCCTTGCTTCATCAGGCAATCCCCGTACATGAGATGGCCGGGCGTGCTGAGGTTCGCCTTCACCGGCTCCAGGAGCTTGGCCGCCGAAGCGAATTCATCCTTGCCGTATTGCATCCGGGCCAAGGCTTCCACGTAATCGGGGTTGGTCGGGGCCAGCACTTGGGCCTTCTTGAGGTAATCCTCCGCCACGCCGGGCTGGTTGCGTTCCAGGGCGATCTGGCCCAGCCAATAATAGGCCAGGTGATTGCGGGGATCCTTCTTGACCATCTCGGAAAGGATGGCCTCCGCCTTCTCGCTATTGCCTTCCTCCTTATAGATACGGGCCAGGCTGGTCATCACCTTGGGGCTCTTCTCCCCCAGGTCCACCGCGCGCTGCAAGGCCCGCTTGGCGCCTTCGATGTCCTTGGTCTCGATCAAGGCGTTCCCGTAGTTGGCCCACAGGTTCTTGTCATTGCCCTTTACCGAGGTGACCTTGGCGTACAAGGCCGCCGCGTCCGCGTACTTGCGGTCGTTGAAGCGGATGTCGGCCAGCGCCGCGGCCGCCTCGACGTTGGACGAATCCAGGCGCACCACGTCCGCATAGGCCCCTGGCAGTTCGTCGCTACTCCCCGCTTCCTTGGTCATCTGCATCTTGGCCACCGCCAACGGCAGGCTGTTCGGCTGCAACTTATAGGCCTTCTTATAGGCTACCAGGGCCGCCGGATAGCGTTTCTCGGAGCGATAGGCATCGCCCAGGTAACGCCAACCCATGGCGCTGTCCGGGAACTTGGCCAATCCGGTTTCCAGCATATGGGTGGCCTTGGCGTAGTCCTTGCGGGCCGCCAGGATCATCCCGTAGTTCATGTTGGATGCGGGATGGTTCGGGATCTTCTTCAGGATCATCTCGTACTGCGCTTCGGCCTTCTTGGTATCGCCTTTGCCGCGGTACAATTCGGCCAATTCCACCCGGTAGTCGTAATTCCCGGGTTCGGCCGCGATGAGGCGCTCCAGGATGGCGCGGGTGCCTTCGGTGTCCTGCGTCCTCTTATACAGGGTATACAACTCGGCCAGCACCTTGATGTCCTTGGTCTTGGCGTAGTAGTCCTCGTAGGCCTTGATGGCGCGCTCGGGCTCCTTGTTGGCGATATAGGATTCGCCGAGCATGCGCAGCACGTCGGGCCGGTTCAGGTCGGCGCGGTCGAGGCTGTTGATCGCCTGTTCCCAGTTCTTCTCGTCGTAATAGCATTTGCCCAGGTAGTAGAAGGCCTCTTCGCTCGGCGTGTTGCGCACGTAAGTCTCGAGGATTTCCTTGGCCTTGGCCCGCTGCTTGGTCTCGTAGAACAGGATGGCCAAAGGCAAGGACTGCTTGGCTTCTTCCGGGAACTTGCGGATGAGGACCGGTCCCAAGGCCGCGGCGCGATCGCGTTGGCCTAGCTTGAAGTAACCGTCCAAAAGCAGGAAGGACATGTCGGCGTTCAAATCGTCCTTCAGGTTCGGGCGCTCCAGGATGCTCACCGCCCCGGCGGGGTTCTTGAGATCGGATTCCAGTCGGGCCAGGCCGTAGGCGTATTCCTTATTGGCCGGGCGCAGGGCGAACAGGAAGCGCAGGCGCTCGCGGGCCAGGCCCTTGTTCTTTTCCGCCACGTAGATGTTGTAGAGGGCCGTGTTGATGGACTCGTCGTTCTTGAGCGACTTATCGGCGATGAGGAGCGGCGCCTTGGCGCGCGCGGTCTGTCCCGCCGCGAAAAGGGCCAAACCGAACTCCTTCTGATAGAGCGGATTGGTGCCGTTGAGGGCGACCGCCTTGGTCAGCAACTCCAAGGATTTTTCCTTATTGCCGATCTTCTTGTCCGCCAGGGCCGCCTTGAAGGCGAGGTCGCCGTTCTTGGGCGACAAGGCCGACAAATGCTCCAAGGCATCCGCCAGCTTGGTGTCGTTCCGTTGCTGGGTGTAGATGTCCACCAACAGGCTCCAGGGGCGGGGCTGTTCCGGTTCCAAGGTCGCCCAATGCGTCAGGTGATCGATTGCGTCGGCCTGCTTGAAAAGCGCCACCGACACCTCGGCCGCATTGCGCACCACCGCCAGGTTGTTGTGGTCCTTCTGCAAAATCTCGTTATAGAGATCCAAGGCCTTCGGGGTCTTGCCCAAGGTGAGGGCATAGTCGAACTTGAGCTGGCCGTCGTCGGGGAATTGCTCGTAACCTTGCTTGAGCAAGGCCGGGCGATAGGGCGAATCGTGGTCCTTGGCGTACTTATAGGCCTTGTCGAACAGGTCGCGATCCTTCTTATCGAAATGCACCGCGTCGAAGTAGGCTTCGTTCGCCGGCCCGGACTTCTTCATGGAGGCGTAAAGGTCGGCCAGCGGTTCCGACAGGCTCTTGTCGGTCTTGGCCTGGGCGGACAGGAAGGGCAGGAACGGGACCATCTTGGAATAGGCGCCCTTCTTATAATAGGCCTTTATCAGGATGATCTTGCCATGCGTATAGGTGGGATGGGTTTTCACCAGGCGCTCGATGCCGGTGAAGTTCCCGGAACGCACGTAATCCACTTCAGCCATCTGGAAGGAGTAGACGGGATCGGCTCCCTTCTTGCGCGTCAGCCGCACCAAGGCGTCCATCAAGGCCGCGGTGTCCTTCTGCATTTCCGCCAGGCGATGCATGGACTTCAAGGCCGTCTCGTCTTCGGCGTTGCGGGTTACCCATTCGGAGTATTCCTGCAAGGCGCCCTTATAATCCTTGGCCTTTTCCTTCTCCACCGCCAGGATGAGCTGATAGCCCTTGTACTTGGGATTCACGGCAACGATCTTCTCGACCGTGGCCACGTAGTCCTTCTGATCCCCGGAAGCCTTGTAGATGCCGGCCAGGGTTTCCAGGATGGGCAGGTTGTTGGGATCGGTCGCCAGGCGCTGCTCGTATAGGCCCTGGGCCTTCTTGGTCTGCCCGGTCTTCATGTAGGCGTCGGCGTACATGGGATCGGTGGTGCCGACGGTGGGATCTCCCTGCAACTGCCAATCGAACTCCTTGGCGGCATTGGCGTAATCGCCGTTCAGGTAATAGGCCATACCGAGCTTCTTGCGTTCATCCACGCTGGGCCCGTTGGCGGCCAGGGTCTTGAAGAGAGGCAGATTCGCCTTAATCTCATCGCGGGTATCCACGCTGCGCACGTAGGCGCGGGCATAGGTCAGGTTGTTGGGTTCGAGATGATAGGCGCGGGCGTATTTGTCCGCCGCTTCCTTATCCTTGCGCAACTTGACCAGGGTCTCGCCCAGCTTGAACCAGAGCGAGGCGTTGGCCGGGCTCGTCTTCACCGCGCTGGAGAGGGATTTCTCGGCGCCTTCGAAATCGCCCTTTTCGAAATACAGGTTGCCCAATTCGAGATCGTAGCGGGCGCGCATGCCGGGGTCCAGCACGACCAACTTCTCCAGGGTCTGGATGTAGATGTCCTCTTGGCCCGGCTTCTTGGCCACCAAGGGAAGAAGGAACTTCCAGCCCGCCGTTTCCTTGGGATTCTTCGCCAGGTATTCGCGCGCATGCGCCACCGCGACGGACGTATCGTGCGCGGCCAAATCGAGTTGGGCCAGCCGCAAGTAATACTTGTTGGCGTCGGGGTCCACGGCCACCAGGCCCTTCAGGGCTTCGCGCAACTTCTCGGGCGGCTGGGCGGTGGCCACGTAGGCGTTGTAGCGGATCTGCTGGATGACGAGATCCTTGTCCGTGCCGGGAGCGTTAACGGGGGCATTAGCGGGCGGATTGCCCGTCGCGCCGCCGGGAGGGGTGGCGGGAGCGCTGGGCGCGCCTTGCAGATAGGCATCGGCGAGCTTGCCGGCCATGGGCCAGTTCTTGGCTTCGCTCATGGCGATCACCGCGTCGCGGTTGCCGTCCAGCAGCTTGGGATTCTTGGCATAGGCGTCAGCGAAGAGGCGGTTCGCGAAGATCCAGTTCTTCTTCTTGGCGTAGCCGCGGGCCACCAAGACCTGCAGTTCGGGCTTGGCGCCGGGGAGCAAGGCGAACTTCTCCAAGGCGGGGAAGTTGGCCATCACTTGCTCGTCGGTGATCACGGTCTGCGGGAGCAAAGACAAATAAAGCTGGTTGTTCGGCTGGTTGCGCAGGGCCTTGGTCGCGTAGACGTAGGCGCGATCGCGATCGTTGTCGGCCAGGAACATCTTGGCCAGCATGTATTGGGCCTCGTGCGCCGTGGGATCGTTCTTGTCGATGGACAGCAGCAGATCGCGCAACTCGGGCTGGCGGTTCTGGGCCGTGAACAGGGAAATCAGCTTGTTCTGCACCGCCTTGTTCTTGGGATCCAAGGCCAGCGCCTTCTGGTACATGTCGGCGGCCTTGTCCGGCTGCTTGCCGTCTTCGTACAGGCGCGCCAGCTGCAGGGGATAGTCCTTATTGTTCGGGAAGAAACGCGAGAGCTGTTCCAGGTCCTCGATCATGCGCGGCACGTTGTGCATCTGGGTATGCACGGCCAAGGCCTGCTGCCATACCTTCGGTTCCTTCGGCTCGACGTTGGTCCACTTGTCGAGCAAGGCCGCGGCTGCCTGGGTCTGGTTCAGGGCCAGCGCGATCCCCAAGGCCTTGCTGATGATCTTGACGTCGGTTTCCTTCTCCAGGATTTCCTGGTAGATGGCCAGCGCCTTGGGGGTATTGCCCAAGGTGGCGGCATAGGACCGCTTGACGTCCATATCGTCGGGGAAGGCTTCGTATCCGATGCGGTAGACGTCGGGAAGGTAGGGCGATTTGTTGGCTTCGGAGTACTTCACGACCTTGGTGTAGGTTTCGCGATCCTTAGGATAGGCAAGCAGCAGATCATGATAGGCGATATTGGCCTGCAAGGTCTTCTTCTGCATGGCATACAGATCCGCCAGCGGCTCCAGCAATTCCTTGTTGGTCTTGGATTCGGCCAAGAGGAAACCCTGCAAGGGGACCAACTTGGGCATGGCATGCGTGCGCAGGTATTCCTTCACCAGGATGCCCTTGCCGACCTTCCATTCGGGATGGGTCTTGACCAGGCGCTCGACGCCGCCCACGTTGCCGCTGCGCTTGTAATCGAGCTCGGCCAATTGGAAGCGGTAGGCGGGATCGACCACCTTCTCGCGGTTGAGGCGCACCAAGGCGTCCATCAAAGCCGCGGTATCCCCCGTTTGGGTCGCCAAGCGATGCATGGCTTTCACCGAGGCGAGGTCGCCGCCGTTGCGGGACACCCAGGCGGAATATTGATCCAGGGCGCCTTTATAATCCTTGGACTTTTCCCGCTCCTGGGCCAGGGTCAATTGGTAATTCTTGTACTTCGGATCGGCGGCCACGATCTTCTCGACGGTGGTCACGTAGCCTTGGTTGTTCCCTTCGGCCTTGTAGATGTTCGCGACCGTCTCCAGCAATTGCAGATTGCTGGGATCGTCCTTCAGGCGGGCTTCGTACAGGGCGCGGGCCTTGGAGGCCTGGCCGGACTTCATGTAGGCGTCCGCCACCATGGGCTCTTTCACGGCCAGATCGGGATCGGCCGGGAGCAAGGCCTCGAATTCCTTGGCCGCGTTGGCGTAGTCGGCATTCAGGAAATAGGCCTGCGCCAACTTCTTGCGCTCGTCTCCGCTGGGTCCGTTCTTCGACAGCAACTGGAAGAGAGGCAAGTTGATCTTGATCTCGTCCTTGGTATCGACCGAGGCCGAATAGGCGCGGGCGTACTGCACGTTGGTACGATCGAGCATATAGGCGCGCTGATAGGCGGCGGCCGCATCCTTATCCTTGCGCAGCTTGGTTTCCACTTCGCCCAGCTTGAAGAACAAGGCGGCGTTGGCCGGGCTGGCCTTGGTGGCGCTAGACATGGCCTTCTCGGCGCTTTCGAAATCCCCCTTGCCGAGGTACAGATCGCCGAGCGCGAGATCATAACGGCCCTTATTGGCCGGCTCCAACTGCGAGAGCTTCTCCAGCACTTGGATCTGGGTCTCCTCTTGTCCGGCGCGCTTGACCACCAACGGGGCCAGGAAGCGCCAGCCGGCGGCGTCCTTGGGATTGCGGTTCAGCCATTCCTTCGCATGCTCGATGGCCGAGGCGGTATCCTGGGCTTGCAGATCGAGTTGGGCCAGCTTCATCGACCATTTGGCGGCGCCTTCGGCGTCCAAGGCGGCGAGACCTTTGATGGCTTCGCGTACCTTATCGGCGGGCTTATTCGTCGCCGTGAAGGAGTTGACTTCGATCTCGCGGATCTGGCGATCCTTATCGTCGGTGGCCAGATACTTTTCGGCCAGGGCTCCGGCCAGTTCCAGGTTTTTGGCTTCATAAACCGAAACCACCGCCTCGCGTTTGCCGTCGAGGACCTTGGGGTCTTTCGAGTAGGCCTCGGCGTAGAGACGTGCGGACATCAGGTTGTTCTTGCGCTTGCCGAAGCCGCGCGCGACCATGGCTTGCAACTCGGGCTTGGCGCCAGGCAAGAAGGCCGACTTCTCCAAGGCCGCGAAATGGGCGTCGACCTGATCGTCGCTTTGGACCACGGAGGGCAAGAGGGCCAGGTACTCCTGGTTGTTCGGCTGATTGCGCAGGGCCTTGGCGAGATAGGCATAGGCCTTGTCCTTGTCGCCATCGGCCAGGAAGGTCTTGGCCAACTGGAATTGGGCCTGATGCGCGGTCGCATCCGCATCGTCGATGCGCATCAACAAGCCGCGGATTTGTTCTTTGTCGCCCTTGGCGGTGTAAAGCTGCAACAGCTTGGCTTGCACCGCCTTGTCCTTGGGATCGACACCCATCACGGCGGAGTAGAGCTCGGCGGCCTTGTCCTGCTGCTTGGAATCCTCGTAGAGGGCGGCCAGGCGCAGGGTCAGTTTCTTATCGGCGGGATCGGCGGTATGCGCGGCCTCGAGGAAAGGCAAGGCCTCGTCCGGCTTCTTGGCTTGTAGGGAGATTTCCCCGGCCTTCAGGTTGACCGCCTTGTCGGTGGGCGCATCCTTGGCCAGCTTCTGGTACAGCGGCAGGGCTTGGGCGACGGCGCCTTTGGCCTCGTAGGCCTGGGCCAGGGCCAGGGCCTGTTTGCTATCCTCCGGATTCTCCTTCAACAAGCGTTCGCGGTACTCGATCGACTTGGGGCTGTTCTTATCATAGAGGGAAATCAGCTCCGAGAGCAGGGCGACATCCTTGGGGCTCTTGGCCAGTTGCAATTCCAACTTGGGGATCAGCTTGTCCTTCTGGAGAGGCTGACGATAGTAGTCGATCAGGAACGCCAAGGCGTCGTCGGCATCGGGGTATTTGGCCAGGTATTGCTCGTACTGTCCGACCGCCAGGGTCTTATTCTTGGTCTCGAGCAAGGTCTTGATGTACTTGCCCCAATCCGCGCGGTTGGCGGACACGTTGGGCATCTTGCGGAAATATCCCAGGGAGGCCTTGTAGTCCTGCAATTCGAAGAGGGACAGGGCCATCATGCGATTGCCGTTGGCGGAAAGGACCTTCTGCTTATGGAAGTCGTCCACCACGCCGCGGAAATTCCATTGCTTGAAATGGATCGTGGCCTCGGCTTCGACCAAGCGGGAATCGGAGGTCTTGGCGCGCGCGATGCGATCCTGCAATTTGGCCAGTACGGCGGCGGTATCGAGTTGGGCCGGCTGTTCGGCGAGCAAGGCGGTGACCTGGCCCTGGAACTGCTTTTCGGCTTCGGCGGCCAGGCGGCGGTCCTCTTCCACTTTCGCGAGGCTATCGGCCTTGGCTTTGGCCCTGCGTTCCGCCTCTTCCTTAGCCAGCTTCGCGGCTTCTTCCTTGGCTACTCGCTCCGCTTCCGCCTTCGCCTTGCGATCGGCTTCCACCCGGGCCAGGCTGTCCAGGCGCTCCTTCGCCCTGCGATCGGCCTCTTCCTTGGCCAAGCGGGCGGCTTCTTCGCGGGCGGCCTTGCGTTCGGCTTCCACCTTGGCGAGACTATCGGCGCGAGCCTGGGCGCGCACCTTCGCTTCTTCGCGGGCGACGCTGTCCGCCTTCACCTTGGCGATGCGGGCCGCTTCAGCCGCCGCTTTCTTCTCGGCCAGCGCCTGGGCGATGCTATCGGCCTTGGCTTTCGCGCGGACCCTGGCTTCCTCGCGGGCAAGGCTATCCGCTTGCAGTTTTGCGACGCGCGCGGCCTCCAAAGCGGCCTTCTTTTCGGCCAGGACTTGGGCGACGCTATCGGCTTTAGCCTTGGCGCGTGCCTTGGCTTCTTCCCGGGCCAGGCTATCGGCCTGCAACTTCGCCACGCGGGCGGCTTCCAAAGCGGCCTTCTTCTCGGCCTGGACCTGGGCGATGCTATCGGCGCGGGCCTTCGCGAGGCGCGCCGCCTCTTCCTTGGCCAGGCGGGCCGCTTCCAGCTTGGCTTGGCGATTCGCCTCCAGGGCCGCCTTCTTTTCGGCCTGGACCTGCGCTATGCTATCGGCCCGCACCTTCGCGAGGCGCGCCTTCTCTTCCTTGGCCAGACGGGAGGCTTCCGCCTTCGCAGAGCTGTCGGCCTTGGCCTGGGCGATACGCTCTGCCTTCACCTGCGCGATGCTATCCGCCCGCGCCTTGGCCAGGCGCGCCGTTTCTTCCTTGGCTAGGCGGAGGGCCTCCGCTTTCGCCTGCCGATCCGCTTCGGCGGCGGCTTTCTTCTCGGCCTGGGTTTGCGCGATGCTATCCTGGCGCGCCTTCGCGAGGCGGGCGGTCTCTTCCTTAGCCAGGCGGGCTGCTTCCATCCGCCGCGGCCTTGGCCTGGGCGGTGCTGTCCTGCTTCGCCTTGGCGAGGCGGGCTGCCTCCTCCTTGGCCAACCGATCGGATTCGGCCTTGGTCTTGGCGGCGGCTTCCACGGCGGCCTTCTTCTCGGCCTGGGCCTGGGCCAAGCTGTCCTGACGGGCCTTCGCCACGCGCGCGGCCTCTTCCTTGGCGAGGCGGGCGGCTTCCGCCTTCGCGGTCTTGTCGGCTTCGGCGCTCGCCTTGGCCTGGGCTATGCTATCCTGCTTCGCCTTGGCAAGGCGGGCTGCGTCTTCCTTGGCCAGCCGATCGGATTCGGCCTTGGCTTCGGCTTTGACTGCCGCCGCCTTCTTAGCGGCGGCCGCTTCCGCATCCGCATTGGCCTTCTTTTCGGCTTGGGCTTGCGCGATGCTGTCCTGGCGGGCCTTGGCCAAGCGCGCCACTTCATCCTTGGCTTGGCGTTCGGCGGCGGCCTTCACTTCGGCGGCGGCCTTCTTCTCGGCTTGCGACTGCGCGATGCTGTCCTGCCGGGCCTTGGCCATCGCGGCCTTATCGGCTTCGGCGGCGGCGGCGTTGGCGATCGCTTGCGCCTTGGCGGCCTTGTCGGCGTCGGCCTTGGCTTCGGCAGCCTTCTTGGCGGCGGCGGCATCGGCGGCGACCTGGGCTTTCGCGGCGGCTTGGGCATCGGCTTCCGCCTTCGCCTTTTCAGCGGCGGACGGCGCGGACGGCGCCGCTGCTACCGGGGGAGCGGCGGGCTTGGCCGGGGTTGCGGCAGGGGCCGCAGTGGCGGCGGGTTGGGCGGGAGCGGCGGCCGGTGCGGGCGTGGCGGCAGCGGTTTTGCCCGCTCCCTTGCCCAGGGCGGCCATGGACTTTTCCAACTTGGCGCGGTCGTCGGCGCGATCGGTATAGAGGATCGCCTTCTTATAGGATTCGCGGGCGGCGTCGGGATCGATCTTGGCTTGGGCGTTGGCGAGGCCGGTCCAGTATTCGCCGTTATCCGGATGGTCCTTCACCAGTTCCTGGTAAACGCCGGCGGCCTTGGCGTAATCGCCGGTCTTATTGTAGGCGCGCGCCAGCTTGGCGGTATAGGCGGGATCGAAGTTCGGGAGCTTACGCAAATCCTCCAGCACCGCGATATAGTCGTTGACGTATTTCTCGCGGCCGGCGGCTTCGATCAAGGTCAGAAACTTGATCCCCGTAACCATGTCGCCCTTATTCAGGTTGAAGAGCTTTTTCACCACCGGCAGCTCGTCGTCCTGGCGGCCCGCGCCTTCCAAGGCGTTGGAGTAACCGAGCAGAATGGAATAATCGTTGGGCTTAAGCTCCGAAGCCTTCTTGTAAGGTTCGACCGCTTTGGCGAACTCGCCCGACTCGACGTAGGCGGCGCCCAAGAGGTTCAAGGCCTCGGCGTAGTCGGGCTTCAGCTTGATGGCTTCCTGGAGGGAGCCGATGGCTTCGTCCACCGCTCCTTCCTGGTACATTTCGTTCGCGCGCTTGAACCAATCTTCCGCGGTCTTAGGGCCGTCGGCCCGACCCGCGCCCGCCAAAGCGAGCACCATGGCCAGGATCAGGGAAGCATGCGCGCTTGCGCGTCCCAGGCAGAAGAAGGAAGATTTGCGGTTGAACGTGCGATAAGACATGTTGTCTCCAGTGAGAATCGGCATCAAAAATGATTTTTAAAATCCAGCAATCAAGCGAAGGGTTCGCCCTATCCCCAGCGAGATCCTAAGGCTCGGACAATGTGCCTTCGGATCGCTCCAAGTCACCGGAAAGCAAGGATTTCCGGAAACCCCTGCAAAGATAGATAAATCCGGTAAACTAGACGGGTAAAACGGGCCCGCCGATGGGGTACTCATGGGGCTTCAGGCCCCGATTTATCGCGGGTCCGGGCCGGAGCGGAAACCAGGCGCGCCTCGCCCCATGCCTCAGGCATTTTCCCAAGCGAAAGAAAGCGTGGGGCCGATTTCCGGCAGGCGTAAGGCCCATTGGACCAGCCGATCGAAGCCCATGGCCACGCCTGCGCAGGGCGGCAGCCCCCGCTCCAGATCGGCAAGGAGCGCGGGATCGATGGGGAGTTCCGGCTTCCCATGGGCGCGGCGCTTGCCGTTTTCGGCATGGAACCTCCGGGCGTATTCCCCGGGATCGGCCAGCTCGAGATAACCGTTCCCTAATTCCATTCCGCCCCCATAGACCTCGAAGCGTTCGGCGATGCGGGGATCATCGGGGCGGACTTGGGCTTGGGCGGCTTGCTCGGCGGGAAAGCCCGCGACGAAGGTGAGCATGGCAGGATCGAGACCGGGCTCGACGAGATGGGCCATTAGGAAATCCAGCACGTCGGCGCGGGCGGGCAAGGTCTCCGGCGCAGGCAGGCGGCCTTGGGCCGCTGGCAGGGCCAGCAGGGCTTCGCGATCGAGGACATGCGGGTCGTCCCCGAGGGCGGCCCGGAACGCGTCGCGGTATTCCAGCCGTTGGATCGGGACATCCGGGCGCAGCATTCGGCACAACGCTTCCACCTCGTTCATCAGGTCCGCCAGGGAAAAACCTTTACGATACCATTCCAGCATGGTGAATTCGGGATTGTGCCGTTCGCCGCGTTCGCCGTTCCGGAAGGCCTTGCAGATCTGGTAGATGTCCGGGAAGCCGTGGCATAACAGCCGTTTCATATGCGGTTCGGGCGAGGTCTGCAGGAAATAATCCCGGTCCGCGGGGGCGGGGGCGTTCGCATGGCCTAGCGCGCGCCAGCGCGCCGCGAACACATCGATGTGGCAATCCAGGGAGATGCCTCGGGAAAGGCTCGGGGTTTCGACTTCCAGCACGTCGCGCTCGCGGAAGAATTCCCGCACGCGACGCAGGGCCTCCGCTCGGTAGCGGAGGATTTCGGGGTCCGGCCTACTTGGCCCGCTCAACGTATTCGCCGGTCCGCGTATCGATCTTGACCTTGTCGCCCGTGCTGATGAACAAGGGAATCTGCACTTCCGCGCCCGTCTGCACGGTGGCGGCCTTGGTCACGTTGTTCGAGGTGTCGCCTTTGACGGCCGGCTCGGTGTAGGTGATGAGGAGATCCATGAATACGGGAGGGGTCACCGAAATCGGCTTGTCGCCCCAGAACGAGATGTCGCACTCGGTGTTCTCGAGCAGCCATCTCTCGGCGCCCTCCATGGCGTCCTTGGGGATCTCCACCTGCTCGTAGGACTTGGTGTCCATGAAGGTATAGTTCACGCCATCCGTGTAGAGGAATTGCATGGTGGTATTCGTGATGTCCGCTTCTTCGAAGGTATCGCCGGACTTGAAGGTCTTCTCGAGCTGGCGCCCGGTGATGAGGTTCTTCAGCTTGACGCGATTGAAGGCTTGGCCTTTGCCGGGCTTCACGAACTCGTTTTCGACGATCATGCAGGGCTGGGCATCGAACATGATCTTCATGCGCTTCCTGAACTCGTTCGTGCTTACCATGCCCATGATGCCCGCCTCCGGAATGATTGGCTATATTCGTATCGTTAAAGAACGCGAGGGATGGCGTGGCTTCCGCGCCCAGCCTCGAAATCGGGGCAACAAGGTAGCAAAAGCATGGGATTCCAACCAAGCGCGCCCGTCGCAGGCCCCCTCGCATGGCAAAAGGAAATGCAGGCGGCTTTCCGGAGCCTGGGGCCATTGCTCGCTTACCTCGGGCTGGACCCGCATGCCGCGCCCGAGGCCTTGGACGCCGATCCCGCCTTTCCCATCCTGGTCCCCCGCCCCTTCGCCGCGCGCATGGCCAAGGGCGATTGGGCCGATCCCCTGCTGGCCCAAGTGCTGCCCCGGGCGCGGGAAGCGGCCGAAGTCGCCGGCTTCGCCGCCGATGCCGTGGGCGATCTCCCCTCCCAGGTGGTTCCCGGCGTGTTGCATAAGTACGCTTCCCGGGCCCTGTTGATGGTTTCGCACCAATGCGCGGTGCATTGCCGCTATTGCTTCCGGCGCGAATTCCCCTATGGCGATCTCCCGCGCGGCCGCGATGACTGGGATAAGGCCTGGGACTACCTGGCGGAAGCCGAGGGCGTGGACGAGATCGTTTTCAGCGGCGGCGATCCGCTCTTCCTAGACAACCGCAAACTGGCCTCCCTGCTGGAACGGGCCGCTTCCCTTCCCCGTATCCGCACCATCCGTTTCCACACGCGCATCCCGGTGGTGTTGCCCTCCCGCCTGGAAACCGATCTGCTCGACCTGCTGCGCGCGGCGGCTTCCCGCCAGGCGTTGGTGGTGGTCATCCACGCCAACCATGCCCGGGAATTGGGACCGGATTGCGACGCGGCCCTGGCGGCCTTGCGCTCCACGGGCGCTTTGCTGCTCAACCAGTCGGTTTTGCTGCGCCGCATCAACGACGATGCGGACGCGCTGGCGGATTTGTCGCGGGCCTTGATTGCCCGCGGCGTGCTCCCGTACTACCTGCATCAGCTGGATCGCGTGCAGGGCACGGCGCATTTCGAAGTCGCGGAAGCCGAAGGACGCGCCCTGATGGAGGAGCTCCGGGGGAAACTTCCCGGTTACGCCGTGCCGCGCTACGTGCGGGAGATCGCCGGGGAGCGGAACAAGACTCCCCTGGCCGGTTGATTTCCCGATCCTCCCAGCCCCGGCTGCTGGGCTCCCCGCTCAGAAATTATTCGTGACGCTCAAGTGCACGAACCCGTTGGCGATGGCCCGATCGGGATTCAAGGCATAGCTGATCCCGAAGGTCCAATCCCGGCCGCCCGATTCCAATCCCGCGCCGTAGCCGATAACCCGCCGCCACCAGATATCCCCCGTCCCCACGCGATCGATGAACCCCGGCACGGCGAAAACGGCCGCCCGGCTGCCCGGAGCCAACAGGAATTGGATTTCCAGGTTCGCGTAAGCGTAGGCGTCGGTCAGGAATTCGCGCTCGCGGAAACCGCGGATGGTATTGGCCCCGCCTAGCTCGAAGAGATCGCCCCGATCCGGATGGATCTCCAAGGGCCAATCGCTCGCGGCGGAAAGCAGGGAATAAAAAACCCAACGGCCCGCATTGGCCCATAGTCCCAGCTCGTCGATGGATTGGGCCAGGAAGCGGGAGGAGTCGGAGGCTTGCCGGCGGACCGCGTTGAGGCGCGCCGACCAGCGCGCCCCGTTCAGGGTGGACGGGACGCGATCCCTCGCATCGTATTGGAATCCCAGTCCTGCGATCTGCGCATCGGAACGGGTGCCGGCAAGGTAATCCCGGTTGTACTGCCGCCCAAAGGAGATGGACAGGCGCGAGCGGAAATCGAGATCCTGGAACAGGGTGAGATCGCCGCGCAGTTCCTGGTAGACCGAATCCTCGATGGCGGCGGAAAGGTCCAGGCGCGCGCCGACCTGCGTGGACAGGAGCCACGGTTCCACGTATCCGAGCTTGGCGTCCTTGCGGCCCGCCGTGCCGGCGGCGCCCGCCGCGCCAGGGGCCCCCGCCGCGCCTTCGCTTCCCGAGCCGGCATCGGCCGAAGTCCGGCTGTCGAAGGCGAAGTCCAGATCGCGGGCCGTGCCGCGCAGATTGATCAGGTGGATGTCCAGATAGCCGTTGAGCCCGTCCCCGTTTTTTTTCTCCGAATCGTATCCGAGGATTCCGCTTAGGCGGTTTCCCTTCAGATCCGTGAGGGCGAGCCCGGGATAGATCAGGTTACGGACGGAATCGCGATACATCGCCGTGGGCACGACGGCTTCGTAATAGCCGGTGCGGGATAGGCGCGCCTCCGCCAGCCGTAAGCGCGTTTCGCTGAACGCTTCCCCGAAGCGGAGTAACGACAGGCGATCGAGGGCTTCGGGAGTCGTGCGGCTTCCGTAACCCTTGAACCCCCCGTGACGGAAGCCTTCGCCAGCGTCCACGGCCACCTTCAGATCGGCGATGGGCGCGCCGGGACGGACGGAGAAGTCCACCGAGACGGACGCGAAGGGCCGCCCATGATCGACCAGCCAGGCGCGCGCGCGTTCGCCCACGATGGAGACGTACGCGGCGGTGGCGGGCGATCCCTCGAATTCGGCGATGCCCAGCCCTACGGCGGTGAAGGGGCCGCCTGCCACGTCGATCCGGCCCAAGCGATAGAGCGGTCCTGGTTCCAGCGATCCATCCGCATCGTGGGCGGCGGCCAGATGGCCTTGGGACATGAGGCGGGCCACGGTATCGGCCGGAGGCGGATCGGACCAGGCGACGATCGCCAGCAAGGCGATAGCGGATAAAATCCGCATCGGTATACGCGGGCTCATCAGAATACCGCCCTCGCTTCGGCGGTCATCTTCTGCACCAAGCGATCGCCGATCGGTTCCACGCGCGCCACGTAATCGAAGTTCAGGTAGATGTTGGCCCCGACCTGGAAATTGGCGTTGGCCTCGAAGCGATGGGTGAGGCCCTTGGAGAAGTCCCCCGTGGAATAGAAGCCGCCGTCGCCTTGGCCCCAGAAATAGACCAGGCCGTACTCCGCGAAGGCGCGGCCGTTGAAGAGCGATGTCTTCTCGAACTTCAGGGCGGGTTTCACGCCTTGCAGATCGGACGGGCCTTCCGGCCCTTTCCCGTTGATCAGGAGGTATTGCGAACGCGTCTCCACCTGGAAGTTGTCCGGCAGCTTGCGCGTCAGGCGGGCGCCGTACAATTGGTTCCGGTTCAAGGTGCCCGAGGCGGAGGTAGCCCCCGCGTTACGGTCCCGGTTCTCGTAGGATTGTTCCAGGAACCACTCCCATGCCGGACCGGCCTCGGCGCGGAAATCCGCCCGCTGGGACCAAAGTATCTCGCGGTAAGCGTAGATGCCCGCGGCCCGGCTATAGGACCGATCCGCCTCCAGGTTGGCCGCCCTCCCTCCGCCGGGCGCCTTCCAGCGCAAGGCCGGCGCATAGCGGGCATGCCCGCTGCGCATGCGATCCAAATCGGCATCGGTCAGTTGCGGCAGCAAGGCGGGATGGGCGCTCGTGTCCTGCGCGTCGAAGGCGAGGTCGAGGCTGAATTCGATATCGGCCAAGACCCCGGAAACGGGGAACGGGAAGCGGGCCGGGGTCAAATCCAGGTTGGCCGTGAAGGAAAGATCCTGGTAGGGCCGCGATCCCACCGTGGTATCGCGCATCAGGCCGACGAGGACGAAATCGCCCCCCGTCTCCACCTTATGGTAGGTTTTCGCCGTCGAATCGTACTGGTAATCGCCCCGGCCCGGCAGCGATCGGTAATCCTCCACCAGCGGGAACTCCGCCGTTTGGCTCACGCGGTAGGACGAGATCAAGCTATACCCTTTGCGGCCGTCGGCCAGATGGCTGTTCCATTCCACCTGGTTGTATTGGTTTTCCTCGGATTGCGGCGACCAGGCTCCCGTGGCATCCAGCCTCCAAGCGCGATGATCGCGATAACTGTAGAAGATATCGGACGTCCAGGGGCCCCAGCCCGAGAGCACGGCCTTTTCGTCGAATCCCAAATCGCGGACAGAGTCCCGCAAGCCTCCGGCGACGCCGGCGAAATCGGAACGCTGCGAAAGCAGGGACAGTCCCGAGGTCAAGGTCAGGCGTTGGGCGATGGGGGCGGTGGCCAAGGTGAAGGCCGGCTCTTGCTTGATGCTACGGGCCGTTCCGCCCGTGGGCAGATCGGCGATCCATTCGTTGCGGGCGTAATGGAAGGAGGGGATAAGGCTCCCCGCATCGAGCCCCGCGCCGGCGGTCTGCTTGTAATTATCCTGCCGTTCGGGGGAACGGGCCAGCTTGGCTTCGCTGGATGCTTCCGCGAACAAGCGATCGTCCCCCAACCGCGCGGAGATGCCTCCGCGCCGAGACAAGCTTCCGCGGAAAGCCTGCGGGTTGGACGCGTCCGCGGCGGAATCGGCTTCGGCGCGGCCCAACTCCGCCCCCAAGGCCAGGGCCGAGAAAGGCTTTTCAGCCAAGAGCACGCGGTCGGCCAGGAAGCCCCGACGGGCCACGCCGGCGTCCAGGTTCCAGGTCTCCAGGAACGCGCGCGGTTCGATCAATTGCTTGAAAGGCTCGTAATCGTGGGACCTCGATTCATGGTCGAGGGTAATCTCGGTATGCCCCAAGCCCCCGCGGTTGAGCGGTTTCCCGAAGGCATGCGTCCCCAGGTAACGCGTGGAATACCCCAGGTCGTCGCCATCGTCCTTGGGGGAATAAAGGTTGCGATCGAGCCGGGAAAAGAGCACGGCCGCATGGCCGTCGTAGCCGGGGAGCTTGAGACCCGCATCGATGGCCGCGGAGGATTGCCGGTGCGGCATGGCCACGGGACGGCCCACGGAATCGAGGTAAACCTTATCGCCCAGATTCCGGAAAGTGTCGGCCAGGGCCGAATCCGGCTTCAGCCCCAGGGGATTGTCCTTGTCCTCGCTCTCGTCGATGGCGCGCAGGGACCAGGTGAAGGCCCCCGCGGTATCCCGCACCTCCCCGGCCGCCAGGCTGCGGGGGAAATCCTGCTCGGTATATTGGTACTCGGCCGCGAAGAGGTTTTCCCCGGTCACCACCATAGGCGGGAGGAAATCGAGGCGGCCTTCGCTGTAATCGATGGTGTAATCGGTGCCGCGCTTCAAGGGCACGCCGTTGCGCCACACGCGCTCGGTCCCGGCCAGCACCGTGATGAAGGTACGCCCGTCGCGTCCGCGCAGGTAATACCCGCGCTGCTTCCCGTCCACGCCCCGCAAGGTATCGCTCTGGTATTGCCCGTCGCTCACCGACCAGCTTCCGTGGGCCTGGTATCCGCCCCGCCCGTACTTCCCGTCCACCCCCTGCACCTTGGCGAGGAAGCGGTCCTCCCCTGCGACGCCGTAGTCGAGCATGTAGTCGCCCAAGGTATAGGCATAATGCTTTCCGAACACGCGCACGAACTTGGTGTCCACCTCCTTCAAGGTGGCGGTATTGCCCTCGGGCTGGATCGGCACGTTCTGATCCGAAAGCTGCCCTTCCACGAACACGTCTTCGGCCACCTGTCCGCTCAGGTTCAGGAACAGGGATGCGTCCAACCCCAGCCCTCCCCCGTTCCCCACCGTTACGGCCATGGACTTGCTGCCGGAATAATTCAACCGGTACTTGCCATAGGCCGTATCTGACCCGGCGGGCCCGGTAGACCAGGCTAACGAGGGAGTGGAGTCTTGCAGGCCGCGGCGATAGATCGGAACCGATTCCAGCCGGTACAAGGGCGGGATGGGACGGGGAAGGAGCGGAGTATAGGCGCGTTCCCAGCATACGGTATCGCCAGCGGCCACCGCCGCGGCGAAAGCGATGAGGGAATCCCCGGGCGGCAGGCGGAAGTCCTGATCGGCGAGCAAGGCACGCCCTCCGAGGAATACGCGCAGGCGCCGGGGAGAACCGATCCCGCCGGAAGGCCGCAAGGTGTCGGGCGAAAGCCAAGGTCCGGCCCCGCTCGGCCCCGCGGCGCAAGCCCGCTCCCACACCCAGCCGGGTTCTCCCGCCCGCGCGTGGGAGGCTAAGGCCGAGGCGAGGGCCAGGACGAACCAGGTAACGCGCATGCTACTGGGGGGGCGCCGATCCCGTGGGGCAGGCGGAGAATCCCTTGCCCGGATCGAAACAGGCGGGCGCCGTCGCGCAGGCCGGCCCTCCATCCACCTGCCACTGCCAACCCCGACCATCCGGGGCGGGCCGGGGTTTCAATCCCGCCGCGCCGGAGCCGCTTGGCATCCACGGCCCTACCGCGTTGAAATAGGCGTCGAAACAGGTCGCGGGCCCGCGCGCGGAGAGGCAACAGGGATTGCGCGTGTAGGGTTCCCAAACGCAGGCGCCCGTGCCAACCGGCAGTCGGATGGTGTTGCGCAAACGCCAATCCCCTTGGTCCGAATAGGAACGCAGTTCCGCGTACTGCCTCACCACCCCTTCCCCCAAGTCCACGAAGGAGAAGGAGCCGTCCCGGGTCCAGAAGATTTGGAATTGGTCCAGGTTGCGGCCGCGTATTTCCGGGGGAAACGGAACCCCCGAGAGGAATTGGGCGTTGCTATCGTAAAGCTCGAGACGGGGGCCCGCGCGATCGAGCAGGAAAAAGTCGCCGCTGGGGCCCCAAGCCGATTGCATGGGGGCGAACGGCCGCATGGGGGAAGACAATGCCAGCCAGCGGCCCGGATCGGGGAAGCCCGCCCGGATGCTGTCCAGCAGAAGGCAGGCGCCAACGCTATCGACCGGTCCCTGGGTGAGGGAGGCTTTTTGATAGCGCGCCCGCGCGAAATCGAAGGCGAAGAGGGAACGGCCGGCGGGCTGGAGGGCATCGATGGGCGCGCGCGGCTCCGCGCCCGTCGCGGTTCGCGCGGGCGGCGGGACGCATGCCGCCAGGAGAGCGGTCGCGATCATTCCGATCATCCGAAAGGCCCGCCGTGCGGCGAGCGGCTTCCAATCCATAGGCTTCGGCCCCCGACCATTCATTGTGGATCTTCCGCCCGCGGCGCGGCAAGCATCGTCCTGAAGGACTCGAGCCGGGCAACTGCGCAATTCCCGCTCGTCCGTACAGCGCTTGCGCAGCGGACTCTGCGCGAGGTGCGCAAGGCCTTGCGCACACCCCTGGGGATACGGGCGAAATCCTCGTAATCCAGGCGAATTCGGGGAATTCCTCGTATGGCACACCCGTTGCTTTTCTCTCCGGTCATGATAAATACAACCGTCACCGCAGAACCGACTCCCGCTCTCGCCAAGACCCTCGCGCCGGATGCCTTTGGCGGTCTGTACGAGACCCATTATGGGCTCGTCTATCGCGTGTGCTACAGATATACGAAAAACCCCGAGGAGGCGGCCGACTTGGCCCACGAGGTCTTCCTGAAGGTCTACGGGAACTTCTCCACCTTCGAAGGCAATTCGCAGACCTCGACCTGGCTATACCGCGTGGCCTCCAACCATTGCCTGGATCACTTGCGGTGGAAGAAGCGGCAAGCGGATCTGATGGTCGGCTACGGCGATGATCTCGCGGCCAGCCGGGTTCCCGAGGCCGCGCCCGACAATCCCGCCAAGCGTTTGTTCCGCCGACTGTTGGAGGGCCTGGATCCCGCCAACCGCCAAGTGGTATTCCTCCGCTTCGAAGTAGGCCTCACCCACGAAGAGATCGCCGAAATCTGCGGGGTCTCCCGCGTCGCCATCACCAAGCGCTTGGCCAAGTTCCAAGCCAAGGTGGTCTTGCTCAAGTCCGAGCTATCCGATTCCTTGGATTCGTTGGAATGCGATGTCGGCCGCCGGGTCGCGATCTCCGACGATTGCGAGGATTGATTCCGGCCGGCGCGCCGGCTTCTGAACGGTCCCAGGTCCGGCGACCGCCCCTCCCCCGGGGGTCCCGGCCTTTCGCGGACATGGCCCCCCGCCCCCTGGTTCGCCGGGGGTACCCGCGCAGGGGGGTCATGCTCCGCTCCTCCCCTGCGCATTGAATTGATCACGGCCCGCCCGCGTTATTGCCCTCGTCGCGGTACCCCGGTACCGCTCCTCGGGCGGCTTAGCGGGCGGAGTCCATTCCAAGTGGCCTTACCTTGCCCGTGCTCAAATCAATGCGCAGCGGAGTAGACCGGTCCTGATTTAAAGGCACCGCCCTTCACGCGAGGGGATACCGCCTTCAGGCGATGCCATATTCCTTGATCTTGTATAGCAGCGACCGCCGGCTCATTCCCAGCGCTTCGGCCGACTGGGTCTTGTTCCAGCGATGGGACTCCAGGGCGCGGAGGATTTCCTCGCGTTCCACCGCCTGCTTCTTTTCCTTGATGGCCAAGGCCGGCTTCGGAGCTCCCGCGGGGGCCGCATCCTCGAACTGGAAGGCCAAACCCCCGCCCGAGGCCAATACCACCGCGCGCTCCATGGCGTTGGCCAATTCCCGCACGTTGCCCGGCCAGGCATAAGCCAATAGATCAGCCTCGTTGGCCGGCGTCAAATCATAACGGCATCCGTAACGATCGTTATAATACGCGAGGAAGTTGCGCGCCAGGATGAGGATGTCGCTCTCCCGATCGCGCAAAGGGGGAAGATCGATGGGGATGATGTTAAGCCGGTAATAGAGGTCCTCGCGGAAGCGGCCGGCCTTGATTTCCTCTTTCAGATTCCGGTTGGTGGCCGCGATCAGGCGGTAGTCGACCTTGCGCGATCCCGTGGACCCGACCGGCTCGATGGTGCGTTCCTGGATCACGCGCAGGAGTTTTACTTGCATGAGCAGGGGCATTTCGCCTATCTCATCGAGGAAAATGGTGCCGCCGTCGGCCAAGGCGAACTTACCCGGCTTGGAAGCGATGGCGCCGGTGAAGGCGCCTTTCTCGTGCCCGAACAACTCGCTCTCGAGCAGGTTTTCCGGGATGGCGCCGCAGTTCACGGCGATGAAAGGCTTTTCGCAACGTTTGCCGAGGTTGTGGATGGCGCGCGCCAAGACCTCTTTGCCGGTCCCGCTCTCCCCGCACAAGAGGACGGTGGAA
The DNA here is from genome assembly GCA_019509785.1 of Fibrobacterota bacterium. Lineage (NCBI taxonomy): Bacteria > Pseudomonadati > Fibrobacterota > Fibrobacterota bacterium. The sequence goes on from JAEKLQ010000063.1 coordinate 97,509, forward strand.
TCGGCGGCCGCGGCTTTCCGGGCCTTGTCCAGGCATGCGACGAAGGCGGAGCTTTTACCCACCACCCCTTGCAGCACGCTGCCGCCCGCCTCTTGCGCCGGAGGAAGATGGGTTCCGCCCGCGCTGGCCCGTTCGCGCATCAGCCGGCGCGCGATCTGCCGCACCGTTTCATTCTCGAAAGGCTTGGTCAGGAAATCGGAAGCGCCGTAGCGCAGCGCCTTCACCGCCGTATCCATGGTCCCATGCGCCGTGATCATCAGGAACTTGATGGCAGGCTGTTCCGCCTTCACCTTGGCGAGGAACTCCAGCCCGTCCATGCCCGGCATCTGGATATCGCAGATGACCAGATCGAGGTTCTCCTCGCGGACCAAGTCCAGGGCCTCTTCCGCCGATCCCGCGACATGGACTCCCAGGGCCAAGGGTTCCAAGGTGGCCTTCAGGATCTCGCGGATATGCTCCTCGTCGTCCACGATGAGGAAGCGGCCGCGGGGTGTTTCGGGCTGGTTCAAGCGGCGTTCTCCGCGGGTTTGGCGGGCTTCAGGGCGAGCACGAAGCGGGTGCCCGGCCGTTTCGGCTCATAATATAAATCGCCGCCCATTTCCTGGGCAATCTTACGGGAGATGGCCAGGCCGAGCCCGGTGCCCTTGGCGGAGGTCGTGAAGAAAGGGTCGAAGACCTTGTTGCGGTTGGCTTCGGGGATGCCTTCGCCATCGTCTTCCACGGCCAATTCGGCGCAGCCGTCCCCCATCCGCACGCATACCGCCACGGGCTTGCCCGCCACTTGGTAGCGGCGCGCATTCTGGTAGAGGTTGAGCAGGATTTGGCGCAGGCCCTCCTGGTCCGCGGACACGCGAGCCGAATCGATTTCGGCCCGGAAAGCCACCGCCCCTTCCTCCGCCAAGGAGGCCTGCTCACGGCAGAAGGCGGAGGCCGCCTCCACCAGATCGAAGTCGGCCAGGCGGGCCTGGAAAGGACGGGAGAATTGCAGGAACTGCTGGACCACGCCGTTCAGGCGCACCGAGTCCTTGAGGATCATGCCTATGAACTTGGGATTTCCCTTGCCTTCCTCCTGCAGGATCTGCGCGGCGCCGTAGATGCCTTCGAGGGGATTCTTGATCTCATGCGCCACGTTGGCGGCGATGGCGGCCCGTTCCTTGGCCTTCAAGGCGGCCTCGCCCTCGCGCACGCGCACGTTGACCAGCCGTTTCACGTTGTACATCAAGGTGTAGATCAGCATCGTGAAGACAATCAGATAGAGGATGGTGAATCCCAGGTAGGAAACCGAGATCTTGGCGGAGGTGGTGTGTTCCAACCCCGTGCCGGTGGCGAAGTGGTAGACATGCCAGAACCACAGGCAATTCCCCAGGTACCCGATTACGGCGGCTACGCCGGCGTAGACGGCCAAATGCATGCGGTAGCGCATGGCCGCCAGGCCCATGCAGCAGAAATAATTGAGGTAGGTGGGCACCTTCAGAGCATAAGCGGGCCCGCCGGCGTACTGGTAGATGAAGAGCATCGCCGAGATGACCAGCATGTCCATGGTGGTGGAGAGGTACTTGAAGGACTTGCGATAAGGGCGCTTCAGGAGATACCACTGGAAGCCGATGCACCACGTTAGCCAGATCCCGCCCACGCCCAGGTTGGCGACGTTGGACCAGTAAGCGTTCCCGGGGGCGTGGACCACGGTGCAGGTGAACCACAACACCACGTAGCCGATGCGGATGAGGTTGGAGGAACGTTCGCCCTTGGCCTCGAATTGGAACCAGATATTGCTGCGCCGCTCGATGGGATTGGAGCGGGTGAGATGATTGACCGCGCGGTAAAAAGGATCCCGCAGGGCCCTCACGGCGATTTCCATCGATATCCGTGCGAGGACCCCTGTAAAAATCCGCCAGCGGCGGGTTTTTTCCAAGCGACGAGGGAGCGAGGAGCCATACTACGCGGCGATCCGGCTGGCTTCGTCGAGCTGCACGCTCACCAGCTTGGATATGCCCTTGATCTCCTGCGTGACCCCGTACAGCATGTCCGAGGCCGCCATGGTGCGCTTGTTGTGGGTCACCACGATGAACTGGGTCTGGTGCGAGAAGCGGCGTAACAGGTTGACGAAGCGCCCGATGTTGGCGTCGTCCAGCGGCCCGTCCACCTCATCCATGATACAGTAGGGCGAAGGGCGCACCAGGTACAGGGCGAACAGCAGGGAGATGGCGGTCAGGGCGCGTTCTCCGCCCGAAAGCAAGGACACGCCACGCATCTTCTTGCCCGTGGGCCGCGCGTTGATCTCGATCTTGGCGTCCAGCGGATCGACGTTGTCTTCCAGGGCCAACTGGGCCTCGCCGCCTTCGAACAGGCTGGAGAACACGTCCTGGAAATTCTTCTGCACCACCGCGAAGGTGGCCAGGAACTGCTCGCGGGCCACCTTGTCCAGCTTCTTAATGGCCTTCTCCAGGCCCTGGCGGGCGCGATCCAGATCGGTGAACTGCTTGTTCACCTCGTCCAGCTTAGCCTTCTCGGCCTCGTAATCCTCGAGGGCGCCGGGATTGATGTTCCCCAGATTCTTCAGCTTGTCCTTATAGGCGGCGATCTCTTCCATGGCCGTGGCGGCGTCGTAGGCCACCTTCTCGAAGATCAATATTTGCTCGCCCTCGTCGTTCAGCTTGTGCGGGTTGGAAAGGTCCACCTCGTGGAGTTCGAACATGCGCTCGCGGATGTTGGACATGGCGGCGCGGGCCTGCTCCATCTTCATGGCCGCATCGTGCCGGCCCTGGGTCACGGCGCGCAATTCGTCGTTCCGGTTGCGGATCTGCACGCGGATCTCGTCCAAGCGGCCCACCTTGGAATCGTAGACCTCCTTCGCCTGATCGCGCAGCTTCTCCTCCCCGGCCATGCGCGTATGCAGGATCTCGATCTGATCCATCACCGTTTCCATGCGGCCGTTCATTTGCGCGATGAGGTTTTCCCACTCCGTCTTCTGCGCCGCGTTCTTGGCGGCCAGTTCTTGCTGCTCCTTCTGGGCGCGGTCCAGGTACTCCAGCCTCAGCACCATGGCCTTGGACTGGGACTCGTTCTGGGCCTTCAGCTTATCCAGATCGCGCAGCCGTTCCTCGAAGCGGGCCCGCTCGGCCTCGGCCTTATGCACCTCTTCCAGGGCATGGTGGAATTGGTTCTCCAGCACCTTGCGGGCTTCTTCGCTTTCTTCCAGGCTTCCGGCCATCTCGGCCTGATCGCGCTCGGTGGATTCCAACTGGTCGCGCACCGTTTCCAACTTCAGGCGCTTCTGGCTCTTGTCCTTGTCCATCGTCTCCATGGAAGAGAGGATGTAGTTGAGCTTGGATTTCTGTTCCTGCCACTTGCGTTCGGCTTGCTTCTGCTCCTGTCCCATGGCCGCCTGGCCCTGTTCCAATTGCTTGCGCTCGGCCTCCAGGGCCAACAGGCGTTCGCCCAGGTCCTTGGCCTTGACCGTAACTTCCACGAGACGGGCCGCGGTCTGCTCCAGCAGGTGCTTGCGCTGCAAGAGGCCGGTCTTTTCGCCCTTGCGGGCCCCGCCCAGGACCAACCCCGAGGCGTGGACCATTTCCCCGGCGGGAGTCACGAGCCAGATATCCTGGCCTTCGATGCGCGCGAGCGCGCTCCAGGCCGCATCCTGGCTTTCCATCAGGGCGTAATTGCCGAGGGCCAGCTCCAACAAGGGCTTGAGACCCGCGTCCGCCGAGACTTTCTCTATGATCCAGCCTTGGAAACCGGGAACCGAGGTGAGATCAGGGCGGGGACGGACGAAGGGCGTAGCCGAGCCATGGGAGGCGAACAGGATGGCTTCGCCTTTCTGCGATTCCTTCAGCTCGCGAAGCAGATCGAGTTGGGTGCCTTGATCGGGCACCAGCATGGCCTGCAGGTATCGGCCCAGGCATTTCTCGGCCACCAATACCGCTTCTTCCGGCACCTTCACCGCGTCGGCGAGGAGGGACTGGATGCGATCCTTGGCCTTGGCCATCAGATGCTGTACGCCCCCGTCCACGCCTTCCATGCTTTCCTGCAAACCCTTCAGCATCGCGTGACGGGTCTCCAGGGCCACCTTCTCCGAAGCGGCTTCCCGCTCCTCCCGGCGCAAGGTCTCCCATTCCCGGGCGATATCCACCAAACGGCTCGATCCCGCGCCGATGCGGCCCCCCAGCTCGGTCACCTGGGCTTCCAGGATCCGCACCTGCTCTTCGACCGTGGCCTTCTCGTCCGAGAAGTTCAGCACGCGTTCGGTGACTTCCTGCAGGGCGGCGTCGAGCTCCTGCTCGTCTTCCTTGAGATGCTGCAATTGGGTATTGGCGTTGCCGGCGCGATTGCGCAGGGCCGACAGCTCTTCCAAGGCCTGCAAGCGCTCTTCGGCCAACTCATCGGCGCGGCGGCGCGTATCGGAGTAATTCCGGTACAGGCGTTCCTTCTCCTCGGCATGGCCCGTGGTCATCCCGGCCAACTCGCCCTTTTCCGCCTCCAGCCGGACGATCTCTTCCTGGTCCTTATGCTTTTCCTGGGCGATCTCCCCCAAGCGGCGGCCGGCCTGCTCGGTCTCCGCGTCCAAGCGCTTGATGGATTCGCCCAGGTGCAGGATGCGATCCTTGGACTTGTCCAACTCGTTTTCCAGGCGCACCACTTCGGCGTTGGTGGCGGCCACCACCTGGTTCAGGCGGGAGAGCGCCTGCTCTTCTTCCACCATCATCAGCTTGCCCTCTTCCAATTCCGTCTCGCGGGCGGTGATCTGGGACTGCAAGCTGTCGATGAGATCCTGGCCTTTGCCGGCTTCGGCCTGCATGGACCGGTAGCGGGCGTCCAACTCCACGAAGGAATCGAGGTTGTAGCTCAGTTCCAGGGAGACGTAGGCCTTCCTGAGCTCGCGCCACTTTTCCGCCTTCTTGGCCTGGCGCTCGAACATGTTCACGTTCTGCTGGACGAACTTGAGGTTGTCTTCCACGCGCGCCAAGTCCAGCGCGGTGCGTTCCAATTGGCGCAAGGTCTCTTTGCGCTGCTGCTTGTACTTGGAAATGCCCGAGGCTTCTTCGAACATGGTCCGCCGCTCGTCGGCCTTCTCCGACAAGATGCTGTCGATCATCTTGGCTTCGATTAAGCTGTAGCTGGCGGCGCCCATTCCCGTATCGTAGAACAGGTTATGGATGTCCTTCAGGCGGCACGGCTGGTTGTTGATCAGGTACTCGGTCTCGCCGTTGCGGAAGGCGCGCCGGGTGATCATGATCTGGGTGTACTCCGAGGGGAGAACGCCGGAATCGTTATTGATAAGCAGGGAAACCTCGGCCATGTTCAGGGGCGGCTTATCCGCTGTGCCGCTGAAGATGACGTCCTCCATCTTGCTGGAGCGCAAGGCCTTGGCGCGTTGCTCGCCCAGCACCCAGCGGATGGCATCGATGATGTTGGACTTCCCGCAGCCGTTGGGGCCGACCACCGAGGTGATGCCTTCCCCGGGAAAATTGACCTCCACCTTATTGGCGAAGGATTTGAATCCGAAGATCCGCAGCTTGGATAAGTACATGCCAATCCTTAGGAAAGGGGGCCAGGTCTGCCGGAAAATGGCAGAGGCCCGGTAATGCTAATCGGGGAAAGATAGTCTCTGGGACCCCGTAAACCGGGGCTTGGAGCCGGTTTAGAGGGATGATGACGCAAATCCTGCGAGGTTAATGCGTTAGTGGTTTTCGAAACAGTCTATCCACCGTCTATCCCCGGTTCGCGAGCCGGGTTGCCAACAAAGTACCAACCGGGATTCCGCATAGCTCCATCAGAAGGGGCGCAATAAACCCAAGTGGCCGGGTCCGGAGTCCCGTCGACCCCGCGTTCACATCCGGCAACGAATTTCAGGGACCGCGGGTTCCGGCCCTCACCCCAAAGCGCTACCTTGAAAGGGACCATGCGCCCCGAGCCGATGCCGCTCAACATCCTTATGTATTCCGACTATCGGCTGTACCTCAAGGAATACTACGAGACCCGTAAGGCCTCGCAACCCAGTTTCTCGTTCCGTTACCTTTCCACCCGGGCGGGCATCAACTCCTCGGCGTTCTACAAATACATCATCGACGGCAAACGGAACCTGACCAAAACGACCATCCTGAAGACCTGCGCGGCCCTGAAGCTGATGGACAAGGAAGCCGAATACTTCGAGAACCTGGTCTTCTTCAACCAGGCGAAGACGATCAAGGAAAAGAACCTTTATTTCGACAAGCTGACCCGCCTGCGGGGCGACTACGAACGCCGCCGGGTGGAAGAAAGCCAATACGCCTTCTACGGGGAATGGCACCATAGCGCGGTGCGCGAATTGCTCGGGTGCATGCGGTTCAAATGGGATTACCCGTTCCTGGCGAAGTGCCTGACGCCGTCCATAACCCCGTCGCAGGCGGAAGAATCGGTGGCCTTACTGGCGCGCTTGGGGATGGCGAAGAAGGATGCCCAGGGGCGCTGGCGCCAGGCTGATCCGGTATTGACCACCGGCGGGCAGGTGGATGCGGCGGCGGTGGTGGATTTCCAGAAGCGCATGCTGGAGCTGGCCCTGGAGGCCTTCGATCGGGCCGCGCCCGGGGAACGGCTGATGTCCTCGACCACGTTCGGGATTTCCCCGGAAACCTTCGATTTGTTCAAGAAGAAGATCCGGGATCTCAAGGCGGAACTCCTCGAGCTGGCTCGGCTGGACGGGAATCCCTCGCGCGCCTACCAATTGAACCTGAACCTGTTCCCTTTGTCCCGGGAAAATCGCGTATGAAGATCCGCGCCGTCCTCGCGGCCCTGGCCCTGGCCGCCTGCGTGCTTTCCCCAGACCGCCAGGCCCGCGGCGGCGGTTCCGACACGGAGACCCTATCGGGCCTCGTGACCGGCGCGACCGGCGCGCCGGCCGCCGCCGTCCAAGTCAAATTGATACCTGCCGGATATGATCCCAGCCGGCCCGACACGACGCTCATCCGCCGCACCCTTACCGGAAGCGACGGGTCCTTCCGATTCGAGAAGGTGGACACGTCGATCGCCTGGAACCTCATCGCGGGCGAATCCGCCCTGAAGTCGTGGGCTTTCGCCGGCGCCTTGCGCGCCGGCGGGTCACGGCACGCCCTGGCCCTTTCCGAGCCCAAGGTTTTCCTCGTTTCCCTGCATTCCGCCGCCTATGCGGCGAAGGATTCCGGCATCGCGTATTTCCCCGGCACGGATATCCTCGCGCGTTGCGACGCCATTTCGGTTTCGCGCCTGGATTCGGTGCCCGCGGGGGCCTCCCGGATCGTGATCGAGAGCCGCGCCGGATGGAAGCACGATACCACCTTGGTCGCCGTTGCCGATACGGCGCGAGTGGTGGCGGATAGCGCGGGGATCCGCATAACACCTTGAGAAGGATCGCGTCATGAAAAACGCTTTCGCCCCTGCGCGCATTCGTCTTGCCCTGATCCAGGCCCTGCTCCTGGCGATCCCGGCCGGCGCCGGCTGGACCGCCCTGGCGGCGCCCAACATCCCGGAGGCGACCGCCTTCCGCGATTGGCGCGGACTGGAAACCTCCCGATTGATCGCCGATGATAGCGGCGCGCTTTACCTATACCTGGGGGATACGCTGTACCAGGGTCGGAACCGCGGGGAGGATTGGTCCGTCCTCACGACCTGTCCCTACGGGGAAGCCAGTCCCGTGTATCGGCCTATCCTACTGTACCGGGACGATTGGCTGGTTTGCAATCGCGAGATCAGCTTCGACCGGGGAAAGGAATGGCGGGAAGCCCCGGCGGAATTCGTAGGCATGATGTGGCTGACCCTGATGCCGGGGAATCGCTTCTTGGGCAGCCGTTTCTATGGCGAAAGCCTATGGCTGAGCCCGGATTCGGGATCGACTTTCGATCAGGTGGGGGGCATGCGGGGCCGCTACCAGGATCTGGCCGATTTGGGGGATGGCCAATACCTGGTGGCGGGAGCGACCTCGAGTTCGGTGGCGGGCATGAATACGGATATGCTCTATACCCCGGACGGAGGGCTGACTTGGAACCCGCTGGTTAAGCCTTCCGGCGATTCGGTGGAGCCGGTACGGGCCTATGTCCTCGCCACGGATCCGCATCCCGCCGCCGGAACGGCCTATGCCCTCTCCGATTCGGGAAGCCTTGCCCGCCTGAACGTCATCCGCTGGGTGGGAGGCGTGATCCATGTCGCGACCCGTTCGGCCGGCGCCGGATTCCCGGACTCCGCCGTAACCTGCTTCCGCGCCGTGGCCATACCGGGCGGCGCCGGGACACGGCTTTGGCTGGGAACCTGGGGGCAAGGCCTTTTCGCCAGCGACGATGGTGGCCTGTCTTGGGTCCGCGGTAACGAAGGGTTATCCGATCTCCATGTGGGAGGCCTGGCCGTTTCCGGAGCGGACATCTTCGCCTTGACCCGGGACGGACTCTACCGGGCGATGGTTACCACCGGAATACGCAGGGGCGTCCTGCCGGAAAGGCGCGGGGCGGCGGAACGGAAAAGCGATGCCGCCCTTTTGTTCCCGGGCCCGGGGCCGGATGGCAGGTCCGGACCGGGTTTCCGCATCGACGGCAGGCGGGCCAAGGCGATGGCCGGGCAGTGAAAGGATCGCATATGGATAGAAGGAGATTCCTGCGGACCGGCGGAGCGGCCCTGGCCGCCCTCGCGCTTCCCCGCCGCTTGCGCGCCGACGCTTGCCCTGCGCCCACGACCGATGACTATAACGGTTACGGCCCTTATTACCTGGACGGCGCCCCGCGGCAGTCCCGCCTGGGCCTGCCCGATGAGCCCGGCGTCCCGTTGCAAATCCAAGGCACGGTCTCCAATTGCGCCGGCCCCCTCTCCGACATCAGCCTGGAGGTCTGGCATGCGACCGATGCGGGATGCTATATCCATCCCTCCCAACCCGAATGCGATGATCACGGCAACCCCGAGGCCTCGCGGCTCTGGGGTAGGATGATCACCGGCGCGGACGGGGCATTCGAATTCAGGACCATCAAGCCCGGCGCCTACCTCAACGGGGACGCCTACCGGCCCAGCCATATCCATTTCCGCGTCCGGCAACCGGCTTCCGATCGGTACGGGGCCTACGAACTCGTCACCCAACTCTACTTCGAAGGCGACCCCTACATCGCGGGCGACGCTGGCGCCGAGGATCCCGGCGCCAAGACGCGCATCATCCCCCTGACAGCCATCGACGGCGTAATGTCGGGTAACTTTCCGGTTTTCTTGCCCGGGGGAAGCACGGCCCTGGGGCATCGCAACCTCTTGGCCGATCCCGCGCTACGGGCCTTCGACGTCTACGTGGAGCGCTCCGGCGACTTCTTCCGGATCCTCCTGCCGCCCGTACCTGCCGGGCAGCAGATCGAAACGCGCATACACGATGCCGCCGGGATCTTAGTCCGCCGGAGCCTGCACACTTCCCCTATCGAATTGGATGCGTCCTTATTGCCAAGGGGGGTTTACCAGGCCGAGTTCCAATGGTGGACCGACAAGGGCCGACGGACCGAATCGGTTGCTTTGCGCAGGTAAGGCCGAATCACGCACGTTTCGGCTACCGGGTTGACAGAAAACGCGGTTTTTGCTCAAGTTTGCACGGCTTTTCCAGAAGCGGTACACTTGGGGCCTTGAGCCTCGCCCGACCAAAGCCAGCAACTTAAGTTCAGCCCATCCACGCCCGCCCCGGGCGCATCGCAGAGTTAGTCCCATGAAAAGTTCGCATATCCGCAACGTCGCCATTATCGCCCACGTCGATCACGGAAAGACCACCCTCGTCGACGGCCTTCTCCGCCAAAGCGGCGTGTTCCGGGAAGGCGCGGTCATGACCGAACGCGTCATGGACTCCAACGACCAGGAGCGCGAGCGCGGGATCACCATCTTGTCCAAGAATGCCTCGGTGCAGTATAAGGACTATCTGATCAACATCGTGGACACCCCCGGGCACGCCGATTTCGGCGGTCAGGTGGAACGCGTGCTCGGCACCGTGGACGGCGCCCTGTTGATCGTGGACGCATGGGAAGGCCCCATGGCGCAGACCCGCTTCGTCACCAAGAAGGCCTTGGAAATGGGCCTCACCTTGGCGGTAGTCATCAACAAGATCGATCGTCCCGGCTGCGAGCCCCACAAGGCCCTCGACAAGGTCTTCGATCTGTTCGTCGAACTCGGCGCCAACCATGACCAGCTCGATTTCGGCCACATCTTCGCCGCGGGCCGCAACGGCACCTGCCGCCGCGAGATGACGGATCCGGATTCCAACTTCATGCCCCTGTTCGAGATGATCGTGAATAAGATCCCGGCGCCCACCATCGGCACCTCGCCGAATCCGCTGGTCCAGATCACCTCCTTGGATTTCCAGGAGTTCATGGGCCGCTTGGCCGTGGGCCGTTTGCGCCAGGGAAGCCTCAAGACCAACCAGACCGTCACGCATATCAACGAGGCCGGCCAGGCCAAGAAGGTGCGTATCACCAAGATCCTGTTCCCCGAAGGCGTGAAGCTGAAGGAAATCGACGAGGCCATCGCCGGCCAGATCGTGTGCCTCGCCGGCATTCCCGACTTCACCCTGGGCGACACCCTGACGGGCGAAGAGCCGCCGGTGGCCCTCCCCCGCATCAAGGTGGATCCTCCCACCATCTCCATGCGCTTCTCCGTGAACGATTCGCCCTTCTGCGGCAAGGACGGCGGACGTTACCTGACCTCCAACCATATCGCCGAGCGCCTGGAGCGCGAAGCCGTTTCGGACGTGGCCCTACGGGTCAACAAATCCGGGGATGGCGCCTATATCGTCGCCGGCCGCGGCGTGCTGCATCTTTCCGTGCTCATCGAGAAGATGCGCCGCGAGAGCTATGAATTCACCGTCGGACGTCCCCGCGTCATCACCCATGAAGAGGACGGCGTGGAGATGGAGCCGGTGGAAACCATCACCATCGACGTGCCCGAGGTCTACGCCGGCGCCGTCATCGACGAAATCAACAAGCGCAAGGGCGACATGCGGGACATGCAGCTGGAAGGCACGCAGAACCGCCTGATCTACGACATTCCCGCCCGCGGCCTCATCGGCCTACGCTCCAAGCTGATGTCCCTTTCCAAGGGCTACGCGGTGTTCCAGCAGATCTTCAAAGGCTACGAGCCTATGAAGGGCGCCATCGAGCAGCGCCCCAACGGCGCGCTCATCTGCAAGGAGCGCGGCGTTTCCGTCGCCTATGCCCTGTGGAAGCTGGAAGAACGCGGCACCATGTTCATCGGCCCGCAGGTGGACGTCTATACCGGCATGATCGTCGGCGAGAACAACCGCGGCGAGGATCTGGTCATCAACATCAACAAGGGCAAGCAATTGACCAACATGCGGACCACCTCGTCCGATGAGGCCACCGTGCTGACGCCCCACCGGCAGTTGTCCCTGGAAGAGGCCCTGGAATTCATCAACGACGATGAAGCCCTGGAAATCACCCCCAAGAACATCCGCATCCGCAAGATCCTGCTCGACGAGAACCAGCGCAAGCGCGCGGGCTAATCGATCCAGGCATCCCCAGGGTGCATGTTTGCGGCGTTTGGGGTATAATGCCCCCAGAGTGTTATTTTTCCGGTATGTCCATCGCCCCAGGCCGCGACCGCGGCCGAGCTCCCTCTCCGTGCGCTCCCGGGCTGCGCGCATGAGGAACCGACTCGCCGCGCTGGCCTTAGGCCTGCTCCTGGCCGTCGCCGCCCAGGCCGACACCCCAACGCCCGCCTCCCCCGTCCCCCGCTGGGTCCGCACCGACGAAACCGTGGTCCCCATCCGCGCGGATATCTCCCGTAACGGCGAGATCCGGGGCTTCCTGCGTAAAGGGCAGGTGGTAGCGGTGGAAAGGTCAACGGAACATTGGGTGAAAATAAGGGCTAACGATACGCTCGAGGGTTGGGTGCCCGCCGCATCCATGGCCGAATCCGGCCCTCCCGTGCATCTGGATCCCGGATCCGTGAAGAGCGTATTCCTGGCCATCCTGCTCTTAGGGTTGGGCGCATTCCTGTTCCTGGCCGTATCCCTGCGGCGCAAACGCAAGGCCGATGCGGAGGAGAGGGCCCGCCAAGCCCTGGCCGATGCCAAGCGCCGCCTGCAGAACAAGCTGCAATTGCTCTTCTCGGACGAACCGCGCATCCGCTCGCACCTGGCCATGGACGAGTTGCCCCTACGCGAATTCCTGCAAGGGATCGGCTACGTGGCCAATCTGGAAGGCGATCCGGAACGCTTCATGGCTTCGTGCAAAACCTTCAAGCCGAATCTCATCGTGTCCGACTACGCCTTCCAAGGGGAAGTAGAGAAGATGGTCGAAACCGATGCCCTGCTGATCAATACCCCGGTGGTCTATTTACGCTGCGGCGAAACCCCGGCCACCCCGCCCGATCGGGTGCGCGCATATCTCGATCCCAATGCTACGGAGCGGGACCTGACCGAGACGCTGTCGGCCTGCCTGAAACGCTCGCCGGAGAAGATCCGGTATTCGGTGAAGCCGGTCGCGCTGAAAGGCGCCATCCATGCCGGGACCTTGCTGGAGCTCTTGCATTTCCTGGCGGCGGTGAAGAAAACCGGCCAACTGATCGCAACGTCGGGAGGGATCGTAGGCGAGGTATCGCTGCATGACGGGAACGTTTCCAAGGGATCCTGGAAAGATTCGACCGGCGCGGGCGCGGTGGAGTCTATCTTGAACCTGACATCGGGCGCGTTCGAGTTCCACGAGCGGAATCCCGAAGGACCTGCCCCCGAAGGCGCCCTCAATACCGAGAAGATGCTGATGGACTGGGTCAAGGCTAAGGATGAAAGCAACCACCGTTCTCGGGCTTGATTTCGGGGAACGCCGCATAGGCGTGGCCTTGAGCGATGCCGGGAAGACCCTGGCGACGGGCCTTACCACCCTCGATTGCCGGGCCAACCCGGGTTGGCTGGAAGCCCTGGGCGACATAATCCGCGAGGAGACGGTGGAAGCGATCGTGGTGGGCTACCCGGTCCGCACCGACGGGAAATCCCCGCCCGGAGGCAAGACCGAGGCGGTGGACGCGTTCATCACCAAACTGGAGAAGGCCTTCCGGCTGCCGATCCATCGCGAAGACGAGAGTTTCACGAGCGCCATGGCCACGGCCAGCCTCAAGGCCCGCGGCAAAGGCAAACGCAAAACCGGCAAAGCCCTGGTCCGGGAACGGCAGCGCGCCAAGGCCGAGATCGATCGCGTCGCGGCCTGCTATATTCTTCAGGACTGGCTGGACCAGCATCCAGCGGGTCATGGGAACGCGGGTGCGTAGCGCCCGCATAAAGTGACGAGCGTGGAGTTCGCGCAGCGAACCCGGAAACCCGCGCAGCGGGTTTCATAGCGAGGAACCATTTGTGCATATTTCACCTTGCGCCTGGTATTGCTTCGAATTCGCCGGCTCCTCCCTCTGGGAGGTCAAGGACCTGCCGGACAAGACCACGGTCACGGCCAAGGATCAATCCTGCTTCATCGAACTGATCGCGGCGCGCAAAATCAAGAAGGCGGAGGACATGGAGATCTCCGATTTCCACGAGAACTACTTGCGCGAAGAGAAGATCCAGCCGCTAAAGACCATGATGACCGAGAATCCCTATAAAATCGTCACCATCGTAACGCGGGGAATCGGCTGCGATGAGCGCTACTGGATCGTATGCCATGCGTTCTGGAACAATTACTGCGCGTTCATCCGTTATCACGGCTTGCGTCAAGAGGGGATGGAGGCGAAGGTGCAGGCGTTTTACGACATCGTGAATTCCTTGCAGCCTTTGGCTTTGGAGTAGCGCGGCTCGCGGTGCTCCTCGCTGGGTCAATGGGCGATCGGGATGGGTCTGGGCGGGGCGGTGTGCGTGTTTCGCCTCAGACAGGGCTGGTTGCTGTAGTTGGTCGATGCGGCTTCCGGGAAATGGGACGCCCGCGCATTTGAAGAGCGCGGGCTGTCTTGCCGCTGGTATCGATTCCATTTCCCGGAAGCCGCTCCGCCCTGATTCGGCGAAACCCGCACCCCGACCCGCCCGCCCCCTGCCGATCGACCGCTGTCCCGGGGAAGCCCCGGGAAGCGCGTGGGACTAGGGGAGTAGGGCGGCTCGAATTTTTCGTCTGGGGAGTGAGGCGAGGTTGGGAAGCGGAGCGTGGGAAAAATAAAGTCGGGGAGCGGGGCAGGAACGCTTGGCGGCTTAGTGCTTGTAGGAACCCAGATTCTTCTTTAGGAAGGCGATTTGTTCGGGGGACAGGTTTACCTGGTTCCGGGTTCCGCAATCCACGGGGTGCATGAGGTTGAGGAGGTCGCAGCCGTTGTTGGCGTTGCAGGAGTTCTCTTGGATGCGGAGGCAGTATTTCGTGCCGGTCGTTTCCAGCCAGGCGGGGACGGCAGCCAGCTTCGCCAAGGCGATGTCCAATCGGCAGAACTTCGTATCGGTGAATCCGTCCTCGAGATTGGATTCGTCGTCGTCTTGCAGGATGTCATTGCGGGTCGATACCGTATGGCGGAGGCCGAAGAAATGGCCTAATTCATGGGTCGCCGTGATGGCTACGCTGGCGGGGTCCCGTACCCGGCCCGATAGCAGAACCCGGCTTTCCTTATGGGTATCCAGGTCCACCACCTCCCGAGGGGCGAACCCGAGCACTTCGCCCACGAGGCCCGAATTGGGATCGCCGATGGAAATGCTGTCCACCAGGTACAGATGGGCATTGTTGGGAATGCGCGTGCCGGGCAGCGACACGTAGGTATTGCTGAAGGGGAAAGTCATGGGCGCCGCCAGCGGTTCCACGATCTCGTAGGTGCCCACGAGGGTGATGCCGAAAGGCGAGTAGATCTTGCCCATTTGCTGGAAAAGGCTTTTGGCGAAGGCGCCTTTGGAGGCCGAGTCCGGGAAATTGCGCAGCTGGCGGATGAAAAAGAGATGCACGTGCAGGGTGTCGGAAACGACCGTGGCCGGAGAGAGCATGGATACATGGGGAAGCGAGGCGATGGCCTTTTCCCCTTCGGGAGCCTGGATTTGGGCCATGAAGAATTGCGCGGCGGTTTGATCCGAAGTCAGGGAAAACGTTTCGCGGCCGCCGACGTTGGTGGCCGATAGGGTCTGGTAATCCCGCGGCACGTTGGAATCGAAATAATACACCGCCAGCTTGTCCGATGCGCGATTGGTGCTGTCGATGGAGAATTCGTAGTCGCGGCCCGGTTGCAATACGAACTTGATCCCCTTGCGGACCAGATCCTGGGGCAGGGAATCGTTGGCGGCCATGTCGTTGACGTAGAGGCGGCGGTTGATCGAATAGTTCTGGGGAGGGGAGTCGTAGAACAGGCTTCCGCACCCTTGTATGGATAGGGCCAAGGCGCAAGCGACCAGCCAGACGGCGGCAGCCATGCGCGGCGAAAGCGCCTTTCGAGGCGAATGCGTCCTTAAGGCGGTAATGCCTGATCTTTTTCCGGGACGCCGTCCCGGCTTTTGCGCAGTTCCGATTTCAGTTTCTCCCGAATCGCGAGCAGGCTTCTATCATACCTTCCATCCTTGAAGTCCGGGAAGGCCCAAGGCAAGGGTTCGAACCGCCCCTTCGCGTATTTAAGCAGCAAATCCGCGTATACGCCGTCCGTAAGATACAATTTGCAGGGTCCGCGCTTAAAGGAAGCGAGAACGACCTTATCGGCATCCAGATAACCCGCATCCAGGTTGCAGGACCGCTTTCCGCCCTTGCTCCAGGAAGCTTCCAGATCCGCGGCTTCGTGCTTGAAGGCGGCCAACCCCTTGGGATCGAAGAGGCCGCGGAAAGAGGCGAAGCCGCGATGCAGGTCGTCCCCGAACTCTTCCCGATAGTACAGGGTGGTGTCGAAAGCCCGGAAGGCCCCTTTGAAATCGAGGGGGCCGAACCTTCTTTCCAGATCGTCCCAGAGGGCCTCGGAGGGCCTCGGGCCGGATATGAGGATCGCTACGACCCGCTTGGAGAGGGCTTCCGTCGGGGCCGCGGAGACGTCCAATCGAGGTTCCACGGGAAGAAAAGTAACAGGTTCCCGGGCGCGATGGAGCGAAGAAATGGCAAGCGTCGCCGGGAAAAATTGATAGAATGATCCAGTCCCCCATGCGCCGCTACGCCTTATACAGCCTGTTTGCCGTCCTTTGCGCCGGTTGTTCCAACCACGCGGTCGTTAAAGGCGCCCTCTCTTCGGACGAGCGCCGGGAGTACGTGGAACAGACGGGAGCCCTTATACCACAACGTCTTAAGGAGGATTTCGTCTCCGGCCGGGCGGCCCCGGGCATGAGCAAGGAGATGGTGATATTCCTCTACGGCCAGCCCGATCGCACCGAGCAGAACCGCTACGGGATAGGCTGGATGGGCGCCAACGATACCGCGGCCCTCTCCGACATGAACGATTCGATGTGGAATTACCTCAGCCCCGATAGCGTTTCGATCAAGCGGGGCATGGCTTTCAGGGGGGATACGGTCGCGCGCGTCACCGGGGACGCGTCGAAGTGAATCCCCGCGGACCTCGTCCGGGAGCAATCTCCATCGTATCGAGAAGCGTTTTCCCGTTGAAGCCCCGCGGGATTTTTTTATATAAAGGCTGTGCCGTTTCCTCTGTCTTCTCGTTATTCACCCCCTAGAAAGGACGCCACATGGCAGACAAAGCCCTAACCCAAAGTCAAATCGTGGATCAGCTCGCGACGTCGACCGGCCTCACCAAGGTGCAGGTCCGTTCGTTCTTCGAGAGCCAGTCCGCGCTGGCCTATAAGAACGCCAAGAATGGGTTCACCATTCCGGGCCTCGGCAAGATCGTGCTGGTGAACCGCAAGGCCCGCATGGGCCGGAATCCCGCCACCGGCGAAGCGATCAAGATCCCCGCCAAGAAGGTGGTGAAGTTCCGCGTGGCCAAGGCCGCCAAGGAAGCCATCGGCGGAGTCGCTCCGAAGAAGGCCAAGAAGAAGAAGTAAGCTCAAGAGCCCCTTATGAAAATGGGGCTCTAAGGTCGGGGCCGGCATCGTCGGCCCCTTCTTTTCCTCCTCCCCCTCTCCTTCCTCTCCCGCCCTTTAAACACAGACTCTCCAGCGCATCGGCCCCCACGTCGGCCATGTGATCGCCATCCCGCTTGTCCTCCGTTTCCCCGGTTATCTTCCGTCCATGCGCGCCGTCCCGCGGGAGATCGTCTCGTTCGCGCGCGGCCTGCGGGCCGCCGCCCGGAAGGGGTATCACCGACGTTACGGTCTGGCCGCGGCCCTGCCCATCGCCTGGGCCGCCCTGGATGCCTACGTTTGGCCCGGATGGTCCTACCTGGGATTCGCGGCCATGGCCTTCTTCCTCGAAGCCAGGCCGGGCCTTCGCTTGGCGGCATTGGCCGCCGCCTTCGTGGGCGCATCGATTCTCTTCTCCGCGCGTACGCCGCCGATCCCGGCGGCCTTGCCGGAGGGTTCCTTCTCCATCGAGGGTACGGTGCGCGGCTTCCCCTCCCGGCAACGCGGGGTCCAATTCGACTTGGAGACGGACCAGGGCGGATTCCGGGTCCGGGCCGAGGATCCCGGCTTCGAAGTGCTTCCGGGGCAAAAGCTGCGCATGCGCGCCCGCCGCACCCCGGCGGAAGGCCCGACCAACCCCGGCCAATTCGATTTTCCGGCCTACCTGCGCTCGCAAAACCTGCGCGGGACCCTCAAAGCCGATTCCCTATCCGTCCTGGCGGGGCCGGGCCTATGGGATAGGCTCGTGATAGCCGCGCGCCGGGCCATGGTTCATGGGCTCGATCGCGCCGTGCCGCCGGGCGAAGGTCCACTGCTGAAGGCCGCCCTGGTCGGGGACACGGACGGGATCGATCCCGGCTTGGTGGACGATTTCAAATCCAGCGGCATGCTGCATATCCTCGCCATCAGCGGCCAGCACGTGGGCATAATAGCCTTGATATTCCTCCAGATCGGGGCACTGCTGGGATTGCCGCGCAAGGCCGCCTTCCTCGCGACGGCGGCCCTCTTGGCGCTCTACGTGCCCGTGTGCGGCGGCCAAGTCAGCGTCCTGCGGGCGGCGCTCATGTTCGCCTGCGGACTGCCCGGCGTCCTTTGGGAAAGGCCAGGATCGGCGTTGAACAACCTGGGATGGGCCGCGGCCCTCACCCTCCTCGTCATGCCCTGGGACATCCTCTCCATGGGCTTCCAGCTTTCCTACGCGGCCACCTATCTGCTTATCCTTTATTCGCGACCCTTGGCGATCCTGATGGCGCGCTGGCGCGTCCGCCGGGCATTCCCGGCTTACCTGGTCTCCACGCCTCTGCTTTCCCTGGCCCTTTTCCTGGGGGCCTACCCCGTGCTCGCGGCGGCTTCGCACCTGTGCGCGCCATCCTCCCTGATCGGCAACATAGCCACCATCGGCATCAGCTCCGCCATGCTGGCCTCCGCCTGCCTCGCCTTGCTGGCGGCGCCCGTGGCCGCCGTAGCCGGCTGCTTCGGGGCCTGCGCGGGAGGATTGGGAGCGGCCTTGGCGGCTTGCGTGCATACCTTGGCGCGTCTGCCCGGCGCGGCCGTAGCGGTTTCCGGCATGTCCCTTCCTTTCGGTCTCTTGCTCATCATCGCGGTGCTCGCCTACCCCTATGCACTCCAAGTCCGTCGCGGTCGCGTGCTGGCCCTGGCCTGCGCCGCCCTATTCGCGGGCCGATGGGCCCATGGCGAACTCCGCGCGGCCGCTTCACGGGGCGAAGTCGTCTTCCTGGACGTGGGGCAAGGCGATGGCGCCGTACTCCGCTTGCCCGGCGCGGTGATCCTGATCGACGCCGGACCCGAACCCGCCGGCCGCGAAGTCATCCTGCCGTACCTTCGCTCGCAAGGGATCGACCGCATCGATATCGCCGTGGTGACCCATCCCGATCTCGACCATTACGGGGGCCTGGCCTACGTGGCCGGGCATATGGCCATCGGGCGATTCCTCTATCCCGGCGTAGACGCGGATACGCATGCCTGGCTCGGCCTTAAGCGCGTACTGGCCGAAAGGCGCGTCCCCGTCGATACGGCCCGCCGCGGCCAAGTCCTGTATGCCGGGGCGGATGACACCCTGCGGGTGCTTTCGCCGGAACGAGCCGCCCAGTACAAGGATCGCAACGATAATTCGGTGACGACTTTGTTGCGCCTGGGAAACCGCAAGGCGCTGTTCACGGGCGATCTGGGGCCGGAAGGCGAGTCGCGGTTAATGGAATTGGAACCGCGGCGTCTCGCGGGAGCCATCCTCAAGGTCCCCCATCACGGAAGCGACAAGTCCAATCCGGCCGCCTTCCTGCAAGCGGTTCGTCCGCCGCAAGCCTTGCTGTCGGTGGGACGCATCAATCGCTTCGGGCATCCCGGGCCCGTTACGGTGGCGGCCTTGCGGAGCTTGGGTTCCCGGCTCTACTGCACGGCCCGCGACGGCGCCGTGGTCCTGAACGCGGACTCATCCTGGAACCGTTTCCTGCCATCCGATACGTCCATGATCCCGCGGGCGCCGCCGAGGCCTCCGCGGCACGCCCGCGGAAGCCCGGCCGCCTTGGCATCCGTGGCGACGGGCGAAAGGACGCCGGGCGCAAAATTGTAGATTGGAGCCCCATGCCCGAACCCCTGCACGAAGCCGATCCCGAGCGGCTGAAGGCCGTCTATAAGCAGACGGATATCAAGCGCCTTCCGATGACGGGGATCGTGGCCGGTTATCATACCTTGCCGTTCACCTTGGTGGGCCCCAACGATGAATCCGAGAGCCCGGACCGGCCGGGTTCGGTCAAGCTCACCGGCCAGATCAAGGTGAGCCCCAAGCTCGTGATCCCCGTATCCCCGCACGACGAGCGCTTCGCGGACATGTTCCCCGAGTCGGAACCGTTCATGGATCGGAGCCTGGTGGCGCGCATGTTTTCCTTCAGCGCGGCCTATGGCAAGAATTACCGCATCCGCAACGAGCACTTGTCCGTGGAGGAATTCCCGGATACCGATCGCGAACTGATGGAAAAGGTGCTGAACGAATTATCGCGGGCGGAGATCATCAATATGGGCGTGATCTGGTGCCCGCAGCCGCGGTTCTATCCCGTGAGCCTGGAGCGGTTCATCGCTTCGGTTTTGGAGCGGGAATTCCGGTAAGTTCTCCCAAGTAACTTTTCTCCCGGATCTTCCCCCGAATAACACCTTGTTATTTGGTACCAATTTTATTTTCCTATGATTTCGGCGTTCGCGAACACGGGATTTCCCGTAACGGGGATATCCTTTCGTTGGAAACCAATCCTGGAGGACTACGTTCATGGGTAATCCGGCAAATCGGATCCGAATCCATTCTTCTATTTCTTTTCCGTTCGGGTTGATCCCATCGATGGCATTGGCTTTATTGGCGGGCAGCGCCCGCGCCCAACCTCTTGACGGCCCTATCATCACCCGTAACTTTCCATACGCGCTTCCGGGAAAGGAAATCCACGTCTGGAAGCATTGGGATGCCAAGGAAGGGAGTTACCGGTTGGGCTCTAACTCGGATCTCGTCCGCTCCTCTTCCGATTTAGTCGCGTTGGAAACCGCGGAGTGGGAATCGCGGAAACGGAAATGGGGGGCCCTTGGCGAAGCCCTGCAATCAAAGCTTTCCCGCATGGGTGACACCGGCAGCGTAGATGTGGTCGTCTCCATGAAATATCCCGAAGGGGTGGTTTACTTCGACAAGACGCGGGAGTCTGGCGAGAGCATGCGGGAGCAAAGCTTGCAGGTCGCCGCATTGGCCCCCGTGGCGGATGTCGAGGTTTTCCTCGCTAAGGTGGGCCTGGGGAACAAAGGGCGGATTTCCAAAGAGTCGGCGGTGGCGAACCTGACGAAATCGCAATTGATGAAGCTGATGTTCGCGGACGAGGTGGCTTCCATCGAGCCTTATTTTCCCGGAAGGCCGACGGGAACGCCGGCCCAATTCTCCACCCTGGCCGCTTCGGCGTACAACCATAGCTCGGCCGCTGTGCCTTCGGGCGCGGGCGCCGGCGTCAATGCCGCCACCTTGGAAGCCGGATTGAACGGGGACTTCCTGAGCTGCCTGGGGATAACCCCTTCCAACATCGTCGACGTCAATCCCGGCGCCAGCGAACATAGCATGGCCACCTGGGAATGTTTACGTTACGCGGCTCCGGGGGCCAAGCTGGGGAATAAGAATCTGGCGGGCAACTTTTTATACAATGCGCCGGGCAACCAGGACTGGATCATCAATAACGGGATCCAAACCCTCAGCCTCAGCTATTCCAACAGCGGGACGCCTACCAAAGCCGATATGCTTTTCGTGGATGATTTCGCCTATCAATGGCCGTTCCCGGTGTTCTGCAACCCTACGGGCAATGGCTTGCTGCATGACGACGGATCCGGTATGGCTCCGGATTACCAGTGCTATAACGCTATCAGCGTGGGGAACGTAAGGCATGTGAACCAGACCTATTTCGATTTGAGCGCGACCTCCAATCCCGACGGGGCCTGCACCCAGACCAAGAACCCTCCCCCCCGGTGGGGCAATTGCATCAGCGGGAGCGGAAGCGATTGCGCAGGCGACCGGGAAATGCCGTACCTGGTGGCGCCCGGCCATTCGCCGACCAACATCGTCAGCACGGTCCAAGGCCGCGAGGGTCAGCTCTTCCTGGATCAATGCGACTCCTATGATTGGTTCGAGTTGAAGTTCTGCGGGACCAGTTGGAGCGCTCCCGTCGTCAACGGCATCGCCGCCGACGTCATCGCCGCCGACAGCCGGCTGATCAATTGGCCGGAAAAGGTTCGCGCCGTTTTGATGGCCACGGCCCAGAACGTGACCGGCGGATATTGGTCTTCCCAGGTGGACGGCAAGGACGGAGCCGGCGTGGTTTATGGCTCTGCGGCCGTCAATTTCGCTTCTTCGCATTCTACGACCTATCCCAACAGCGCGCCGATCCAATACGGCATCGGATCGGGTAGCCTATATGCTTCCGATTTCTCCACCCCCGATATCATTTACAAGATCGGCATACCGTCCTCCAAACCCGCGGGCAAGCATTTGCGGGTGGTGTTGACCTGGGACAGCAATCCCGTCCTGGGCGGGGACAACGCGTTGAGCGATTTGGATCTCAAGGTTAATTACGGCACCAGCTCGAAGTCCTCCTTGAGCAACGATGGGAACGTGGAAATGGTGGACATCGCCAGCAACCTGATCCCGGCAGGCTCTACGATGGATGCCCATATCATCAAATGGTCCAACCGGATCCCCAGCGGCAGCCGGACCAACTTCTTTTACTACGCCATCGCTTGGACTTGGGTGGAGGATCATGCGCCGTAATCCCTACCGCATGGTCTAAAACCGAAGCCTCCCGCGTCAGGGGTGGTGGCGGAAAACGGAAGCCCGGCGTTGTGACAGGTTGTCGCGAGGCCGGACAACTTGGCGGCTTTTCCCCGCGGATGCCGCGTTTGATGGCATTATGGTCCGATGACGATCGCCCTGGCGCGCAGATCAGGAGGTGGCACATCCGTTGCTTTACCTCATTGCGGGATCAACCAGGAGGAACCCATGTTCGGCAAGAAGACGGAAAAACCGAAAGTCATCACCCTCGACGACGTCATCCCGGCGCATCCGGATGAGTATCCGGGGAAGTCGCTGCGGGCGCGCTTGGATTCGCGGCGGGAGGAGTTGCGCGACATCCATTCCCATAATCCTTCCGAGGCGTTGGAAGATTCCCAATTGGGCTTGGCCGACTGAATCCTTCGGCAGGCTGGCCTGCGCCGCCCGGATTCCCGGCCGCGGCGCGGCCGCGTTTCCCTTGAACCCTACAGGTTGAGCGCCAGCACCCGCGAATTGCGGTCGGGATTGTAGGCGGCTTGGCGTTCGGGAGGCATCACCGTGATGGGCGCTTCCCGGAAGCCATTGCGCATGAAGAAATCGCTGGTCTGGGTGGTCAGCAGGAACAGGGTTTTCACGCCCGATTTGCGGGCCTTATCCTGCAAGTACGAGATGATCTTGCGCCCGGTTCCCTGCCCGGTGTAGGCGCCGTCCACCACCACCGCGTAGAGTTCCGCCTTCTTGTCCGGATAAATCTTGAGCGCCGCGCAGCCATGCACGGTGGCGTCGATCTTATAGACCACGAAGTTCTCCAATTCGACGGCCAGCGTATCGGCGGACCTTTGGATCAGGACCCCGTCGTCCACGTAGGGCTGCATGATGCGAAGGATCTCCGGGATGTCCGAGGGCTTGGCCGGGCGGATCTTATCGTACAGGTTGGCGTAGAACATGGTTCCGTGGCCCGCGCTGGAGAAGACTTCCTGCAATAGGATGCCGTCCAGAGAACCGTCGATGAAGTGGACTCGATCGACGCCGGCGGCGCAGGCGTCCATGGCCAAGGTCACCAGTTCGCGATGTTCCGATTTCAACGATCCGGAGAAATCCCTGAGCAACAGGGCGCCTTCCTCCAGATCGAGGTTGGAAAAGAAGCCGGTGGCCTTTTCGCCTTCGTCGGCGAAACCGGCTTCGGGCACCACCGGTATGCCGGTGTCCACGCCGATGAAAAAGAGCTTGGTGGCGCGCAGGGCCTTGGCGATGGCCACCGCCAGCTCGCTGCTGTTCAGGTTGTAATCCTTGCCCACCAGGTTCCAGCCGATGTTGGGGACGATGGGGATGAGCCCGTCCTCCAGCATGTTGTTGATGAGGTTGACGTCCACCTTTTCCACGCGGCCGGTGTGCTCGTAATCGAGCCCGTTGAGCACGCCCATGGCGCGGGCCCACACCCAATTGCCCACCACGCCGTTGGCGCCGTTCTCGGTCAGAAGCGATATCAGGGTATTGGTCACGTTGGATGCGCC
>JAEKLQ010000064.1 GCA_019509785.1 Fibrobacterota bacterium
AACACATGATGATTTGTATACCCTTTTTTATTTTTTTTTCAGTCCATTCCCAAACGATAAACGTACGCGGGAAAATCTCGGACCATGAGCGACCCGAATTGCAAATGGATTAATGATGCGAGCCAGCAACTGGGATCGAAATTCATCGGCTTGCAGCGCGGCCAGGATAACGGGTGCAGCGTGCCCTCCGACATCCCCACGACCACGGTGGGAAGCAAAACGCATTTGTGTTATGACTTCAGCGGTTGCAAGCAAGGATATCCGGTCAAGGTATGCACCTTCGACGGACCCCATGAAGCCAGCGTCGGCGACGGGGGGACCGGGAACGCGGGCAAGAACAGCTGGATCCCGCCGGAATCATGGAAGTTCTTTACGCAGTTCTGATGCTTCGGGAAGCGGTCCCGGTGGCGCGGGTAGCGAGGGACCCGGCTTGCCGCGCCCACGGTCAGCGCAGCTGCCACCGGACTAATTTCCGGGTTACTTGCCTCCCGCCCGCATCCAATCTTAGGATAGAGGTCCCGTGCCCTACTGCCGCGGGAAGGGGGGCCGTATAGACGCCCGCGGGCATGAAACCGTCGGCGAGAACGGCGATAACGTTCCCGCGGAGATCCACGACATCCACTTTTACCGCAACGCCGTGGGCGATGGAATACGTTATGGTCCGGTTCTTACAGAGCAAGATTACGCCCGAAGCGGCCATCGACGGCGAAGGCTTTACGATGGGCACCGCAACGCCGGAATCGTTGAGCACCATGAAATCGAACAAGGTGTATCCGGTTCCCGTCCCGCCAAGCTGCGTACCGTACATCCGAACATAGCGCGCGGTAGTGGTCGAGAAGGTTTCGTCGGTGATCGAACGGGCCCCGGCTTTGGTCGTGCTGAACACGTCCGTCCACGCCGTATTGTCGGTCGACACCTGGATCTTAAACGATTTCGCGTAGGTCGAATCCCATTTGAGGATCACGCGATTAACCGGCATGGCGGAGCCGAGATCGACCGTGATCCATTGCGGATCGCCGGCCCCGCTCACCCATTTCGTATCCATGTAATCCTGCCAGGTCGCCGGGCTGGTTACGTTGCCGGGAACGTTGGTCCCGCTCGACGATGATGCGGTCGCGGTCTTGTTGAGCGCCAGGTTGCGCTTAACGTCGATGGCCCGCCATACGCCGCGATCCGGATCGACTTCCCAGTCCTGGTAATAATTGACGACCACCGAATCCTTCGGGGTGAACGCGATGGGCAACCAAGCGTAATCCCCGTTCCTGGCCGGATGCGGCCGCTTCCAGCGGTCACCGGCATACATTTGCACGGTATCCTCCGTGCCTTTGAAGCGGTACACGAAATCGCATTGCGTGTCCCATGAATTCTTGTTCGCGTCGCCGGGAGCGATGATCGGCACCAGGTTCGTCGTCCAAGGGCCCTCGATGGCCGGGGCCGTGAAGTACTGCGTTTCGGAGGGATCGATTCCAACCATCTTGGAGCTCATGTAGTAGTACTTCCCGTGGCGCTTCATCATCATCTCGGCTTCGCGATCGCTATTGGACCACGTCTGCATCTTTTTCTGCAGATTGATGTAATCCGGCGTCATCAATGCGAAACTCTGGGTCGTTTTCCCGTTATCCCAGATTTCCCACAGATAGTAGGCTTTCCCGTCATCGTCCTTGAACACCGACATGTCGCCGGTGTTGGCGCCGTATACGGTGCTGTCGAACTGCTTGGTGAAGGGACCGGTGGGGCTGTCGCTGGTCGCGATCGCCCGGTTGCACCATTCCGTCCCGGGGGTCTCCCATTTCACGACCATGACGTATTTCTTCGTCGAGTCGTTATACAGGACGTCCATCCGGTTGGATCCCCGGGAAGCGGTGAGCATGTTGCCGTGGTTGGTCCAATGCAGCAAGTCGGTGGACGAGTAGCAGGTTTGGTTGGTCATGGCCTGATCGCAACCATACCAGTAATAGGTATTGCCGAATTTGTTCAGGCATCCGCTCCGGGTCCGGATCGGATTCCCATCGAGGTCGTACTGGAAGAAATCGTTATGCACGGTCAGCCACTTCGCCTGCGGAGCCAAGGTGGTGAATGCGAGGGCCAATACCGCCCACCGCCACCCATGATGCCTAACCCCGCTCGCAGATTTACCCATACGTAACCTTTCGTTAGGCTTTCGCGGTCCGGGATCGCTGAAGCTCGGTAGAGCCTAGGTTCCTTGAAGCATTTCAGCCCACCGGGCCGCGCGCTACCACTAACCTAACCCTACTCGCGCCATAAATTCCGGGGAGTTTGCCTTTTCCCGGGATGATCCGGCCGTTAACGCTGGGGGGACGGGATTCGGCCGTCCAGAATCGCCGACTTTTCTTTTCAAGGGCGGCTCCCGCCCGTTCTGAGGGTCGCCGCCGGCAAGGACGAGCGGGCTCGATGGTCGCGGGGAATACAACCGGAGCGGAATACCTGACTACTCGACTAATACGAGCGGGTGGTCCTGAATTATTGCAGGTTGACCACGATGGAGTTGAGGTAGGAGTAGCTACCTGAATAGGGGGCCGGGATATGGCAAGTCACCCAAATCACATCGCTCGCGACCTGGGTGTTGGTGTACCGACTGGCGTACAGACGAGCGCTACCATAGTTGGAAATGCTCGCTACCGCGCCGCTGTAGTAATTCCCGTCATCGTTGGTCATGTTCAGGGTGCAAGACATTCCGTCGTTAGGATTCCGGCGGTAGGCGGCAAACCCGATATACCCATAGGTATAGTACCCCTCCGGGGTCTGCACGGGACATACGACATCAACGCCATAAGGGCCGGGATTGTAGAGGCCGTACCGGGTCGGAATCCCTTGGCCGCCTTGCGCCGTATGGCAAGAGTTGCCTGAGATTTCGAGATAGACCGAGGCTGCCGAAGCGGATTCGGCTGCGCCCAAGGCGAGAGCCAGGGCCAAGAAATTCATTGCCTTTTTCATCATTGTTCTCCCGTTCGAATGGGAAACGATCCCACTCAAATCCTTTGATGCTATGGCGCGGTCAAAAGTATCAGAGAGGCGCGCCCGAAGCCCCGCTGAATGGTTTCAGTAAGTGTCAGTAAGGGTCAGAAAGAGTCAGCGAATCGCCGGCACGCGGGAACGGGAACTAGCCGTCTTCCCGCATTCGCGCCGCTTGCAACAGCAGGTAATCGCGTTCGGGCACGCAGGTCGCGCGCTCCGCGGCCATGCGGTAGGCGTCGCAGGCGGCCTGCTTGTCGCCGGCCCGCTCGAGCAAATGCGCCCGCGCGGCCTGGAGCCGATGCTGCCCCGCCAACCGGGTATCGCCGGCCATCCCGTCGATCAGCGCCAGGCCGGCGGAGGGCCCGTGCACCATGGCCGTCGCCACCGCATGATTCAGCTTCGCCATGGGATTGTCCGAGGTTCGCAACAACCATCCGTACAATTCCAGGATCTGCGGCCAATCCGTCGCGTCCATGTCCTCCGCTTCGTCATGCAGGGCGGCGATGGCCGCCTGGATCGCGTACGCGCCTGCGGGTCCGCGGGAAAACGCGGTGGTGATCAATGCGGTGCCTTCTGCTATCCGGGCGCGATCCCACAGGGCGCGGTCCTGCTTATCCAGGGGAATGAGTTCTCCGCCCGCACCGGTGCGCGCCGCGCGCCGCGCGTCGGTCAAAAGCAACAATGCCAGGAGGCCCTCCGTTTCGGCATCCCCGGGAACCGCCTGCCGAAGCATGCGGGCGATGCGGATGGCCTCCGCGGAAAGATCGACGCGGACCAGCGCCTCTCCCGAACTGGCCGTATATCCTTCGTTGAAGATCAGGTATAGGACATGTTGGACGGACGCCAGCCGGCGCGCCGCTTCCTCCGGGGAGGGAGGGTCGAAGGCCGATCCGGCCTCTTTGATCGCTTGTTTGGCCCGGCTGATGCGCTGGGCCATGGTGGCTTCCGGAACCAGGAAGGCCTTGGCGATCTCGGCCGTGGTCAAGCCGCCCACGGCCCGCAAGGTGAGGGCGATGGCCGATGCCGGGGTCAAGGCGGGATGGCAGCATAGGAACAACAAGTCCAGGGTATCGTCAGCTTCAGGAGCGCCGGCGTCGATGGCCGCCCATTGCTCGTCGGGGGGAACCATGCTCACGACCAGCTCTTCGCGGCGGCGCCGCGCGCCTTCCGATCGGAAATGATCCGCGAGCCGGCGCGAGGCCACGCGGATCAACCAGCCCATGGGCGAATCCGGGATGCCTTCCTTGGGCCATTGATCA
Source organism: Fibrobacterota bacterium (assembly GCA_019509785.1). Classification (NCBI taxonomy): domain Bacteria; kingdom Pseudomonadati; phylum Fibrobacterota; species Fibrobacterota bacterium. The sequence goes on from JAEKLQ010000064.1 coordinate 4,236, forward strand.
ACGGCCGCCACCAAGGCTTCTTGAACCGAATCCTCGGCCGCGGCGAAATCGCCCCAACGGCGGTGGACGGCGCCCAGCGCCCTCGGCGCGAGATCGCGCAAGAGCGCCAGGGCGGGTCCGTCCAACGACTCGGTCATGGGATCAGGGCGTCCACTCCTTCGGGGCCGCGCTCATGACTTCGCGGACCTCGATCCCCATCCGCAACGGTTTCCCTCCCGGGCCCGGAGCCGCGGAGGCCTCGGCCGCGATGGCATAGGCCCGCGCCGCGTTCTCCACGTCCACTATCCAATATCCGGCCAGGAATTCCTTGGTCTCGGGAAAAATACCGTCGGTCACGGGGCGGCCATCTTCTCCGGCTTTCACCAATTTGGCCTGGTCGGGCCCGGCCAAGCCTTCTGCGCCCGCCAATTCGCCCATATCCTTCAGCTTCTTGGCGAAACCCTTCATGAATCCGATATGGGCGTGGATATCCTTTTGCGGCCATTGCGCGATCTGGTAGGGTCCTCCGCTGGGGGTATGCATCATGAGGATGAACTTCATTTTCGTTTCCTTGTTTGGCGAGGCGCAATATGGCGCCTCACCCTGAAGTCGGAGCCGTGGCCGGCTTTTCGACATGGGCCGGGAATATTCCGAAAGCCAAATTTAATTAGCCCCGGGTGTAGAGACTCTCTGGGCGGCTCCGACTTCATGATGACGGCGGGGGAAAACCCGCCGCATCTTCGAAAGGACCCCGAAATGGCAAAGTTATCGAATCCCGCATGGAAAAACGCAAGAGCCCCTGGCCTATCCTGACGGCGATTCCCTCTACGTGGCTGGGCGGGAAATTGGTTATGACAAAGGGATTTGCCGAACGTTAAGGCTTACGGATTCGCATAGCCGGAATCCCCACGGTTTTCCGCGGCTTCCCATCCAAACCATAATACCGTCCCCTCGCCGGATAGGATCCTGAAGGAAGCGCAGGTTGCGCTGCGGAGGACTCCCGCGGGCGGCCAGGGCCGGACCCGATCGAAGTCGTGGCATCGTACAGGCCTTGGAACCAGGCGTACGCCCGGAGGCCGCCCGCTCCGCCGGATTCGTCACGGGAGAGGTTGAAGCGGAGGAGCGCGTTAAAAAGTTTACCCGATCCGATCACGGCCCCGGTCTTCCTCAAGCATGCGCAAGTGCCGACGAGGAATTCATCGAAGACGGCCGAATCCCCGGGCGGCAAGAGGATTCCGCCCAAGGCGGCGAGGGTATCGGGCCGCGACATCCCGGTGAAGGAATAATATTCCCCTCTCCCCCCGTTGGCGGAAGACTTCCGATGGATCTGCAACGAGACGGTTCCCAGCGCGAAGGTATCCGTAGGGGAAAAGGAAACCTCGACGCTGTTGAGATACAAGGCCGAGTCGCCGGTATTCGCGAGGGCGAGGACCTTTTTCCCGGCAGGGATCTCGGCCATGGATGATTCGTATACGGTATCCGGGCTCACGGTCAAACCGGGAATCATCACCTTGAACTGATCGATGGCTATGGAATGCTCGTCGTCGGCGACGCTCAGTTTCGGGTCCACGTAAATCCAGTCGGGATACCCGAATTCACGGTTATAGGTGACGGTCAGCTTGTAGGGGTTCTCCTCCCGCGTTCGCTTGATGAACCTGAAAAGGCTGTCCATCCCGAACATTCGCAAGTCCGAAGGAGTCGATATGCCGTCCCCGATGAGCTTGTCGGCGGCAATCACCGTGCCGGCCTTCGCTTCGACCTGCCATCTTGCGAGGGGACAATAGCATCCCGGCGTGTACCGGTATTGGTAATGCGACGGTCGCATCGCGTTCCACTTCGCCAGGTTATCGGAGTAGTCGTCGGCTACCGCCCGGACGATGGGAATGGATAAGAGAAGCCAAGCCCAAATCGGATGCGACGAAAGCGGGAACATGCGCATGGTCCGGATCTCCATGAATCGGGTGCGGAAAAGAAGACAGCAATTTCCAGGCCCGTATGATCATTCAAGAACGGGATGCGGATTCCTTAATATCAAAGGAATCGGGTCCGGGGATGGCGGCGAAAGGGCCGGAACGCCAGCCCCCAACCGGTCAATCCTTGCCAGGCATCGCTTCGATGCGGGCCCGGTAGGATCCGGGAGCAAGACGCGCGGGTATCCGTCCTCGGGATTGCCCCACGTCCAGCCGATAACGGCCGACTTCCCGGCCACCGAGGTCGAAGATAACCAGATCGACCGCCGACGCGAGCGGGACCCTGGTCGACCAGAACGACGTGCCGCCCGCCAAGGACAGGCGCACGTCAGGTTCGGAAAGGGCGGGAGCGACGAAGCGGATCGGGGAAGAACCTTTCGCGACAAGGATCACGTTATCTATATGCAAGGTTGACGCCACGTCCCCGACGTTGAATTGGATCATGCCCGTGGCCCCCGCGGTTACGGTCGTCAGGGCGGTCAGCTCCACCTGGTAATTGGCCTTGGCCGCGGTCACGCTGACGTTATTCCCGCTCTGCCAAACCCAATCGCTTGTGGTCAGGCCCACCTGGAGGTCGCGGGGCGAATTGGCCCAGGCGTCGAAGGAAACCACGTAGGTTGCGCCGGCTTGCAATGGGAAGCCGCCCTGCATCAATTGGACGAACCAGTTCTGCCTACCGGCGGCCGGGATGGTGATATCAGCCTGGCCCGCGGCGTAGGAGATGGTTCCGGAAGCGCCGCTATCGGTATGTACGTTGAATGTCCAATTCGCGTCCGATGTGAAATCGCCGTTCTTAAGCATGTTGGCTCCCGCCGCGGGGCGGAAGTTGGCGAGGATGGCGCGATCTTTCATGGCCTTCACCTTGATCGGGTTCACCGTCGCCGCCGCGACCGTGTCCCCGCCCCAGCCTGCGAATTCATAGCCGGCGTCGGCCGTGGCGGTGATCGTAACCGTGGCGCCGGTATCCACGCGTCCCACCGGCGTCGCCGCCACCTTGCCGCCCGCCGTGGCCGAGGCCACCACGGAAAGCTTGCCATCCGAAACGCCGTCGAATTTGACGTCGGCGACGTGGGCACGGGCGAACTTGGCCAAGGAAGGCGAAGCGGTCGCGAAACCTTTCAGCCAGGTATCGCCGGCATCGGGCTGGTATTGCCAGAACATGCCTCCCGCATAGCCGTTCTTGTAAAGGTTTTCCAGCAAGGTATCGACCGATTCGGCATCCTGCATTTTACTTGTGGATGCCGTACTCGGGCTCCAGCTGGAAGAGGCGAACTCCCCCACCACCAATGGCTTATCGACGCCCCAGGCGGCCGCGCCCTTGTGGAAAGGGCTGTTGCCCGTGCCGTTCCAGCCGTAGTAATGGACCATATAGAAGTCGAGGACGCCGTCGGCATCGCCGCCCGCGGCCTTGAGGGCATCATCCGTATACCATCCCAGATAGGAAGCCTGGACCGTCCCGGTGGAAACGAGCACGCCCGGAATGGCGCGGTGGATGGCCCCGGCGATGCGGTTGGTGAATTTCTGGACGTCGGCCTTGGCGATGCGCTGGCTGGTCCAGCCTATGCTTTCCACCATGCCCTCGGGCTCGTTGGCCACTTCCCAGCAAAGCAGATTGGGATCCTTGCCGATGGCCGTAACCAGGGGTACCACGGCATTATCGATGTAAGCCTTCAAGCCGGCATCCGTGGCCAGCAATTTCTTGTTGTTGTCGAGGTTGACTCCCGACTGGCCGCTTTGCAGGAAATTGTGGGTCAGCAAGGTAGGTACGATCATCATCTTGTTCGTCTTGGCGATGGCGAGCATCTGCTGGACGTTGGCGATGGTTTTGGAACCCAGACCGCTCACCAAGCCATCGGCCCCGAACACCGGATCCTTCGATCCGTTGGTCGAAAGCCATACCCGCATGGTATTGCCCCCGGAATCGGCCACCGCTTTCATGGCGGCCTGGAAGGCCGTGGCGTTCAGAGGCGCATCCCCCACGTCCCCGGCGAAATTGATCCATGCGAGGTTGAATCCCGCTACGAAAATCTTCTCGCCGGACGGCAGGGTGACGCGGTCCGAAAACGGCATGGCCTGGACCGAGGGGGCGAGTCCAAGAAAAAACGCTACGGAGATCACGGACAGGGCGCAAATGCTTTTACGCAACCGGATCGGATCGGTGGATCTATGGGCCTGCATGGAATCTCCTGGAACTGTCCGGGGGGTGGGCATTGCCTCATTTCAGAGGGAAAAACCGGGTTAGGGGTTCAAAAGGGAAGCGGGAATATCGCATTTATCGGTCAAAACCCGCTCTCGCCGTATTGACGGGCGGGCAATGCCGATTTCAGTTCCTACGCCGCAATAACCGAAAATCCCCCTTGCGGCGGATGCATGCGATCTGTATATTTATCCAACTTAAATGTTGGGTATTAACCCGGAGGTACTATGCTTCGCATCGCCGTTTTCGTTTTCGCCGTCGCCGCCCTAGGGGGATTGGTCCTGGCCGTTCGCCATTTCAAAGGACAGGACCGCCCGTGGCCCCTGGCCATCCTGCACGGCCTCTTGGGAGCCGCGGGCCTGATCCTGCTGCTCTTGCCGGTATTGACGGGCGGGGTTCCCGCCCTCGCGAAGACGGCCCTCGCGCTCTTCGTGGCCGCTGCCCTGGGCGGGTTCACCCTCTTCGCCTTCCACCTTCAGAAGAAGCCCCTGCCCTCCTTGGTGGTCATCATCCACGCGGGCGTGGCCGTAATCGCCTTCATTCTCCTGGCGACGGCGGTCTTCACCTAACCGCGCCGCGGTTCGCGTGGATCCGGATCATGAACTCGCCAATCGCATATAAGAACGGATCCTTACGAGCCTTCGGCCATCCCATGCACGTCCTGCTCGTGCATTTCCCCTTGGGATTGTGGCCGCTCGTCTTCCCGCTGGAAGTGGCGGGATGCTTCGGCTGGACCCTGGCATGGCGCCTGGCCTTCTGGATCAACGCCTTCGGGGTCCTGGCCGCTTTGCCTACGGCGGCCACGGGCCTGATCGATCTGGTGGGGCTGAAGCGGGGTCCCGCGGCGGAACGGACGGCGAATTTGCATATGCTGGCCATGCTCAGCGCCGCGGCGCTGTTCGGCGGCGAGCTTTGTTTCCATTCTCCCGGCGCGGCGATTCCCCTCCCCAGGGCATTTGTTAATTTGGGATTGACCCTGCTTGGAAGCGCCGTTCTCTCCTGGGGAGGATGGTTGGGGGGCGAGCTGATCCTCCGCCATGGGGCGGGGCGCAGCGACGAAGGGCCGAGTGGACGCGAAGAAACCGAAATTCGAGGATGACATCCGGATGCGCATCCTGCGTTTCATGAAAGCGCGAGGCGCGTGCACCATCGGCGAGGCAGCCAAACGCTTGCGGATCACCCACGAAGGCGTGCGCAAACAAATGGCGGTCCTGGAAGCGAACGGTTCGGTGGCCCGGGAGCCCGGTCAAGGCACGGGAAAACGCGGCCGTCCCGTGGAATCGTATCGCGTCACCCCCACCGGGGATCGTCTCTTTCCCAAATCCTATGATCGCCTGGCCGCGGACTTGATCACCGGGGTCGCGGCGGCCGGAGGGCCGGTCTTGATCCAAAAGCTGCTGGCGTCCCTGGCCGACATGCAAGTCGCGGCCTGGGAACCGGTGCTGGCGGGACTTTCCCCGGAAGCCCGCTTGGACCGCCTTAAAGGCCTTTACCTGAAGGACGATCCCTTCATGTCGGTGGAAAAACGCGACGGGGATCTCATCCTAATCGAACGGAACTGCCCCTTCTTGAACGTGGCGCTTGAGCACCCGGCGCTGTGCAGCTTGAGCGTATCGACATTGGAGCGATTGCTGGGGCATCCCGTGATACGCGAAGAGAAATTCCAGTCCGGCCACGGTCGGTGCATGTTCCGCGTCCGGCTGGGAAAGAAATTGCCGGACCGGCAATTCCATATGGAAGCCGAGAAGGAAGCGGAGAACCGGGCGGCCTGAGCCGCCCCCTCGCCGGTTCAGCTCCGGGCCCGGGGCCCGGATCCTCCGCCCGGTAACTCCGACGCTACCCCTTACCTGGATTCCGGCAGGACGATCACCTTCAACGCCCCGGACTTGGGATCGTTCTGGGTCCTCACCGCTTCCGGGAACTCGCGCAAGGGAAAGCGATGCGTGATGAGGGCCCTGCCGTCGATGCGGCCGTCGGTCAACATCTGCAAGGCTTCCTCGTAATCGCGCCGCACCGAGCTGTTGGCCCCGTGCAAGTGCAATTCCTTGTAGTGGATCACGTTCAAGTCGATGGGGGCGACGGGATCCGATTTCGGCAGCCCGGCGAACAGCGACATATGGCCGCCGCGGGCCATCCAGGGCATGGACATGGGGATCAAATCCTTTTCCGAGGCGGAGAGGACGACCGCATCCAAACCGCGGCCGCCGGTCTGCTGGGAAATCCATTTCGCCGCGTCGGTCTTGGAATAATCGATAAGATCGTCGAAGGGAAGCCCCAGCTTCTTGATCACGTCCAGCTTGGCGCTGGAGCGGTTGAAGATGGTGACGCGCTTGGCGCCGCGGGCCTTGGCGATAAGTCCGTTCAGCACGCCGATGACGCCCGCGCCCACGATGCCCACGTGATTCATCCCTTCCAGGGGGATGTAACGCAGTCCGTTGATTCCGCAGGAAAGCGGTTCGAGCAAGGTGCCGATCTCGGCGGGCATGCTGGCGGGGATCGGGATGAGGCAGCCTTGGGCCACCGAGTTGGCGGGCATCTTAAGGTATTCGGCGAAGCCGCCGTTATAGGCGTAGCCGATGGCGGTGAAGCCTTTTTCGCACAAGTTTTCCTGGTGAACCTTGCACATCGGGCATTCGCCGCAGCCGATCACGGTCTGGACGGCGTAGCGCGTGCCTTTTTGCAGTTCGGCCGGGACGCCTTTGCCCGCCGCCATGATGACACCGGCGATCTCATGGCCGATGATGGGCACCGACACCGGCTTCTCGCCGGTCAACACGCGCTTGTCGGTGCCGCAGAGGGCGCAGGCCTCCACGCGCAGCACCACCTCGCCCGGGCCGGGCTCCGGCGAGGGGATTTCTTCCATGGTCAGGTTTCCGGGCGATTTCAACAGGGCAGCCAGCATGGCGTGGGATCTCCTTTAAGGGTTTCAGCCGGTGGTACCGAGGCCGGTCCAGCGTCCCGCTTGCGCCGAAGCGCGCAGGATATCATGGGCCGTCTTGGTTCCGGCATCCCGCAACCGGCGGGAAATTTCGGCGTCCAGCGGGGGCAGGGCCCCCACGGACGAGAAGAATAGATTCATGGCGCGGTAATCGCGATGGAAAGCGTCCTCGGCGGCGTCCCCGGCGTAGGGGAAGTCGGCGAAGCGCGCGAGCAAAGCGTGGCCGATGAGGATGCGCGCGCCTTCCAGGAAGAGCGGCTTATAAGGCGCCAGTTCGGCGCCTTCCAAATCGTCCACGAAGGGGAGCCCGGCCTTATTGCCTTCGGTCCCGATATGCAGGGGCATCTGGCGTTCGACCGCCAACGCCACCACGCGCCCGAGGTTCTCGAGCTTGCGCTTCTTGTCGTCCGGATTCTTCAGGTTCCAATTGCGATCGGGAATGAGGTTGAGCGCGCGCGCGCCCAAGCTGCGATTGCATTCCAAAAGCTCCACGGCGCGCTTTTCGCCTTCCGAGGTCCCGTCCAGCCAGGAGTCCATGGGCACGCCGCCGCAGGCTTTCACCCAGGCGTATACTTCGCCCGTGGGGGGGAAGGTGCTCGGGCCGGGCTGCTCGTATCCGAGTCCGCCCTTCTTCATCAACTTGCCGCGGACCTTTTCCTCCATGGCGGCGGGCGTGGCGAACAGGGCGGCCACCGCGGCCTTTTCCATCCCGAACACCTTGGCCCAATATTCCGCGCAGCGGTCGGCCACGGGGAATGCCGCCTGGGCGCGCTCCACGTAGGCCGTGACCAGATGCCGTTCGCTGATATAGCCGGCCGGCGTCTTGGTCCGTTTCACGAGATCGAAGTCGACCGCGATCTCCGGAACCTTCGCGTTGATGCGCGCGACCAGGTCGCGCGCGCGCTGCTCCGAGGTCTTGCGCAAGCCTTCCAGGTAGGCCGCTTCCGGCGAGCCGGCCTTGGGCCGATTCATCATGCCCGAACCGGCCATGTAATGCACCCCCGGCTCCCCGGGCGAGTCGATGTCCACGTTGCCGAAAGGTTCCATGAAGGTACGGATCTCGATGCCGGCCGTGGCCCGCAGGCTTAGGCGTTCCGAGGCCTGGAGGAATTCCTCCACCCCGTTGATATCGTCGAAGTCGATGATGCCGGCGGCCCAGAGGCCGGCTTTATGGGCCTCCCAGGCGAAACGCGAGGGCGACCAATTGTCGGCGTTATAGGAATGGAAAGTGTGCATGTGCACGTTGACCAGGGGCCGCTCGGCGGTCACCGGGATGCGCAAGGCGATCAACTTGCCCAAGGCCTCGCTACGCGCCGCGGCGTCGAAGCTGCTCAACTGGGCTTCCAGATCCTTCACCTGCGCCTCGAACACGCGCCGGGTGCGGCTGGGTTGGCCTTCCAAAATCTCGGTTCCGGATGTAGCATCCGCGTTCCGGGGTGCCGTTCCACGTTCATTCACGCGACTTTCCTCCCGATATGTTGATGACGGTTCCATGGATGTAGCCCGCCCGCTCCGACGCCAGGAAGGCGGCCAGATCGGCTACTTCCGAAAGCTTGCCGTCCCGGCCGAGCGGGATGGCCTTGTTGACGTATCCCTTGCGCAAATCCTCCACGGTTATCCCGCGGGTATAGGCCAAGGCCGACTCGTAAGCCGGGGTCCGCAGGCCCGTAACTTCCAGGATACCCGGGGCGATGCCCACCACGCGGATGCCGCGCTTGCCGAGCTCCTTGGCCCAGGAACGCGTGAGGCCGTACACGGCGGCCTTGGTCGCCGAGTATCCGCTTTGGCCTTCCGAGCCTTCCATCCCTGATTCCGAGGACATGTTGACGATGACGCCCGAGCCCCCGCGCAGCATGGCGCGGGCAGCGGCCTGTCCGCATAGGAACAGGCCCTTGAGGTTCACGTTCACCATCTTGTCCCAAACGGCTTCGGTCAATTCTTCCTTGCCGGCGGGATCGACGAGCAAACGCGGGATGTTGATGCCTGCGTTGTTGACGAGGACGTCCACGCGCCCCCATTCTTCCAGGGTGGCCGCGAACAAAGCGGCCGTATCGTCGGCCTTGGTCACGTCGGCCTTGCGGAAGCGGGCTTCCACCCCGAACGTCGAACGCAGGGCGGCCGCGGCGGCTTCCCCGCTGGCCGGATCGAGATCGGCGACCACCACCTTGGCGCCATGGGCCGCCAGGGCTTCGCAACAGGCGCGCCCGATTCCGGAAGCCCCACCGGTGACCACGGCGACCTTGCCCTGAAGCCCAAGCCAGGTGCCTGCCTTGGGGAACGAGGTCTGCGCGGAGGCTCCGCTCATCGGGCCGCCGCCTTTTCAGCTCCGGCCGCAGCGGGCGTACCGGCCAATTCCGGGTAGTACAGATCGACCAGGGACTTGTTCACGCCGGGGGCGCCGAACATGGGCAGCCCGCGCCGGGACATGATGTTGTCCAGGTTGCGCAGATCCGGAACGCTGATGTCCTTCATCTTCCCGAGGGGAGCGGCGGCGGTTAGGGTAATCGAGGTCATTTCCAGGAGCTCGGTGGTCATCATGACCCAGTTGATGTCCCAGGGGCTCATGATCACGAGTCCGTGGTTCTCCATCAGGAAGGCGTTGTACTTGTCCATGAAGGGATTGAAATTGTCGGCCAGGCGCTGGGTAAGGGGCTCTCCGTAGGGCACCACCGGTACCGGCCCGACCTCGGTCGTGGTCTCGGGGAACATCGGGCGCATCAGCAGGTTCTCTTGCTGGGTGATGGCGAAGGCATTGGTGTAAGGCGGATGGCAATGCAGGACCGAAACGATGTCGGGACGGCGCTTGAAGAAATTGATGTACATGGGCGTCTCGCCGGTAGGCCGATTGGTGCCTTCGAGCTTGTTCCCCTTGAGATCCAGGAAGCAAAGGTTCTCGAGCTGGATATCCCCCTTGTTCATCTGGGTGGGGGTGATGATCATCAGATCCTTGTCCAGCTTCCAGGCGGCATTGCCGCCATGGCCGGTCACGTACATGAGCTTGGACAGTTTGTGGCAGACCTTGAGGAAGGTCTCGGCTTCTTTCCGATATTTTTCGAGCAGGCTCATCGGGCGTATCCTTTTGCGAAGCCGGGAAATCCGGCGATGGATAAAGAATACCCGAAAGGGCCGCCCCGGAGAGCCGCCTCTCCTGCTGAAAACATGAATTATTCTGCTATAAGCTAGGTATTCTTCCCTTAAAGCCCCCAATGTCGCTTCAGGCAACCGCTTTTGGGCTCTACAAGCTGGTAGGCCCATGGTCAGGGCCAATTGACGGGAAATCGAAGGTCAATTCGACTCTCGCGAAGATTCCAAGGGTTTGGGGCTGAGCTAGGTTTCTCTAGGAAACCGGCGAGGTTCTGCTGTTAGGTTCCGGAGGATCTCAGGGGGTCAACGCGATTTTGACGGTTCGCTGCTGGCCTCCGGTCCGGAGCCGCAGGATATACCCTCCGGAGGAAATACCTGACCCGCTCAATAACGCCTCCGCCGGACCCTGATCCAGGACCTTATCCACCAAGTTCCCGACTTGGCGGCCCGAAAAGTCGTACATGTCCAACCGGACCCGGTTTTTGGCCGGAACGTTAAAGGCGACGGCAGGACCCCGTCCCGTGCGGATGACCCGCATCTCGATCAAGCTCCGCGCGGCCATGCCGCTACCGGACACGTTTATGGTTCCGGGAACCAATTCGCTCAACGGCCTTTTCCATACGCTGGCGTCCGTACCCGCATAGAGGTCCTCTCCGAACACCGCAAGCGAATTGATGAAGGTCGATACCGACATGCCTTCGTTGGCAAGCGCCCAGTTCTTGCCTTCGTCGATGGAGACGAATACGCCGCTGTCATTGCCCGCGAAAAGGGCCTGGCCAACCGTTGCCAGGCTCTTGAAGCGCGTCCTATCCGGATTCATGCGGGTCCAGGAATCCCCTTCATCCTGCGAACGGAAAACGCCTCGGGTCCCTACCGCGTAAATCCAACCCGCGCCTTCGGCCAGGAAGCGCACTTCGCCTTCCAGCCCATGGTTTACGGTATCCCAATGAGCGCCGCCATCCCGCGAGCGGATTACGCCGGCGCTGTCGCCGAGGAAAACGGCGCCGCTCGTGACCAGGAATTTCGCGTCGTCAATGGAGTTCCGCCGCGGCAAAGGCTGAACGCAGCGCCATTCCGAGGCGATGTCGAAAAAGCGGTAGACGCATCCATTGGACGCGAGCAATAGGGATCCGTTTTTTACCGCAATGGCGTTGATGGACGTTACCCCTGCGCCGCTGAGGGGCGGCTCGCTCCAAGTCGTCCCGCCATCACGGGTAATGCGCACCGAGCCGGACGAATCGGCCACTACGATCGTTTCACCATCGAAAGCGATCGCATTGATACTCCCGAATCCGAGAGCGGTACCCTGGGCCTGGATCCACCCATTCGCGTTCCCATCCAACCGGAATAAGCCGCCCCCGCCCCTTGCTCCAGCCCAAAGGCTTGTCCCGTTCGCCGCCAGGATGGCCACGTCCTGGCTAGGCAAGGAAGTCTGTTCGAAATCCGCCCCAAGCTTGAATGAGCGATAGACGCCCATGGCATTCGTTCCCGCGAAAAGGGTGTCCCCCACCGTAGCGAGACTGGTGAGCGAGTTCGGGCTTCCTCCGAAGAGTCCGATCCAGGCCCAACTCTCGCCGCTATCGCTGGAGAACATGAGCAGGGACGAGTTATCCCCCTCGGCTCTCGCGTACAGGCGCCCATTATCCTCCGAGTTCAGGGAAAAGAGCGATGGCGAGTGGAACCGTTGCCAAGTGGCCCCGAGGTCGGAACTACGGTAGGTGCTATCACGATGAAAACCGATCAGGTACCTGCCCAAAGGTTGGACCGGGAACGAAACGCCGGGAGGGAGTCCACTGGGGAGTTTTTCCCAACTGGAGCCGCTGTCGAGAGAGCGATAATAGCCCGTTTCGTTGACCACGATTAGAGAGGCGCTTTGCCCGAATACCTGGTTGGACTGGTAGTCATTCGGCCAGGGTAGATCTGCGATCCGCTTCCAGGTAACGCCGGAATCCGGGGAGCGATAGATACCGTCGCGGCTCGTCACTACCCAGTAGCGTCCCAGCCATGCGGACTCCCGGATCCCCTGCCAAGCCATGGAATCGGCTCTGGCCACTCCTTCTAGCCGGGATTTCCAGGTGGTCCCGTGATCGGATGATTCCAGGATCTGCAAGGACGGAAGGTTTTTCCGATAAGCGGCTTCATACAGCTTGGTACCGACCTCCCGGAAATAAATCGCGTTGATTTCGGGTTGGATGAAGGTCCAGGAGCCTCCCCGATCCGCTGAGCGCCATACGCCCTGCGGGGACGACGCGAGCACGTAGGCGTCGGAAACGAACACGGGATCAATCTTACCGCCGCCGGTGGGCCCGATGGGTTTCCAATCCGCTCCGGCCTCGCAGGCGGATAGAATCCCGAATAGTCCCAAAACGCGGACACCGAACGCTTTCGTTACCGTCATGCTGCCTCCGAAACCGCGAGATGGAACCGCTTGACCAATTTAACCCGAGGGATGATTCCGCGCGGAGATATTCGCGGAAAGACTACCCCCTAAGTGGGTCGCGATAATTCCCGGAATTGCCCTGATTTCCCCGGTCCGATTGCAAACCCGCGGGAAAACATGTATTAATCTGCTCTATGCGCTCGCCCCATTCCCGCTTCGGGCCGGAACTCGTCGCCGGCACCAGCCACTATGCCCCGGAAGCCCACGGACCTACGATTCGCGGCCAGGGGCTGGATAATTGGGTGCTCAATTTGACCTTGAAAGGGGCCGGCCGGGTGAACTCGGGCAAGGACGCGTTCCAAGCCGAAACCGGCGATGTTCTGCTATTTCCTCCGCGGGTCAAACACGATTACTCGCACGCCCCTTCCGCCGGCGGATGGACCCATGCCTGGATTTACTTCAATCCGGGCGGGCGACTTACTTCCTTGGTCAGATGGCCCGTAAGGGGCGGAGGCGTGCTCGGCTTCCGGTTGGCCGACCCTGCCGCCCGCAAAGCCGTGCGGATGGCCATGGAGCGCTGCCTGGAGTTGTACCGTTCGCCCCATCCCAATCGCCTCGCCTTCTGCGCCAACGCCCTGGAGGAGGCCCTCCTCTGGTGCGATACCCAGAACCCCTTCAAGAGCGGGAGCGGCAGCGATGAACGCATCGATCAGGCGGTCGCCATCCTGGTGCGGGGCTTCACCGAACCGCATACCGCGGCATCCCTGGCGCGGGCCTGCCACCTTTCCGTCTCCCGCTTCGCCCACTTGTTCCGTTCCGTTACGGGGACGTCACCGCTACGTTACCTCGAAAACCTGCGCGTATGGAAGGCGCAGGAGCTGCTCATCGGCACCAGCCGCCCCATCAAGGAAATCAGCCGCGAGGTGGGGTTTTCCGATCCGCTCTATTTCTCCAAGGTGTTCCGCAGGCATTTGGGGTCTGGCCCGCGCGACTACCGCCGGCAATCGCATCGACCCTGAAGCGTCGCGGAACGGATCCGCCGGCGCATTTACGGCTGAAGCCCCACGGAATAGGCCCTTGACTCGGACGTCGGCGGGAATTTTTTTATCCCCCATGCAGCGGCCTCCCCCGTCCCCGCGAGTATCCATGCGAACCTCCTATGCCTTCCTTGCCGGAATTCTCGTATTGCCCGCATTACTGGCGTCCTGTTACGCGGTGCGTCCGACGCGGGGCGGCGGCGAAACCCGGTCTGGCGCCCAGTTGCGGGCCTACTCCGCCGAAGACATCGCCCTGCCCGCGGGATATCGCATCGAAGCCGTCGCCACGGGTCTCACCTACCCGACCGCGGTCGTTTTCGATGATACCGGGGCGCTGTACGTGGTGGAAAGCGGCTACGCCTATGGCGAAACCTACCAAGCCTCGCGGCTATTGAAGATACTGGGGCCCAATCTCTTCGCTTCGGTGGCGACCTCGCCCGATAGCAATGGACCCTGGACGGGAGCCGTATTCGTTCCCGGGGAATCGGGCAAAGGCCACGGCTCCTTTTACATCGCGGAAGGCGGGCATAAGAAGGGCGGGCGCATCCTGCGCGTGGGCGGCGACGGCAGTATCCAGCCCTTGGTCGAGAATCTGCCCAGCTTCGGAGATCATCATACCAACGGCCCGGCCTTGGGCCCCGACGGGATGATCTATTTCAGCCAGGGGACGGCCACCAATTCCGGGGTGGTGGGCGAGGACAATGCCGAATTCGGTTGGCTGAAGGATCATCCGGAATTCCACGATACGCCCTGCCAGGACCTCACCTTGTCCGGCGTCAATTATCGATCGAAGGATGCGCGCGGAGGCGGCGGAGAGGTGGAGACCGGCGCCTTCAGCGCTTATGGCACTAAAACCCCGGAGGGGCAGATCATTCCCGGACAAATCCCTTGCAATGGCGCCATCCTGCGCATCCCCAAGGTGGTGAGCCATGAGAATAAAGGGCCAAACGATGCCGCCGTCGGGAAGCTGGAACTGGTGGCCTGGGGCTTCCGCAACCCTTTCGCCTTGGGCTTCGCTCCGGATGGGCGCCTGTTCGCCATCGACAACGGCTATGATGAGCGCGGGTCACGGCCCATCTGGGGGGCCGGGGAGCTGGTTTGGGAAGTACACCAAGGAAGATGGTATGGTTGGCCGGACTATTCCGGGGACAAGTCCGTGGACCATTCCGAATTCACGCCGCCACACGGGGAAAGGCCGCGACGGTTGTTGAAGAAGCCGCCGGGCCCGTGGCTCGCCACCCAGGCCGCCGCCGGCGGAACCGCTCCGGAAGCGACTCCCGATTTGCCCCCCGTCCCCGCCGCGGTCCTGCCCGTGCATGCCTCCGCTGACGGGATGGATTTCTCGACCTCGGAAGGCTTCGGCTACAAGGGCCAGGCCTTCGTGGCGGAATTCGGGGACATGGCTCCCCAAGCGGGGAAGGTACTGGAGCCGGTGGGATTCAAGATCGCGCGTGTGGACCTCTCCCGCGGAGTCGCGGAGGACTTCGCAGTCAATCGCAAGGGAGCCGGGCCGGCCTCGCGCTTAGGTTCACATGGGCTGGAGCGTCCGGTGTCGGTACGGTTCTCCCCCGACGGCAGCTCGCTCTACCTTGCCGACTTCGGCCAGCTGACCATGGACGACAAAGGTTCCCATGCGCGCCAGCGGACGGGGGCGATTTGGCGCATCTGGAAAGAAGGCGGGAAATGAACCCGCGTCTGCGCCGATTGGCCATCGCGATGGCGTTCGCGCCCTTGTTCTTGGCTTGGCTGGCGGGATGCTCGGGCCGACGCAGCGAGCCGCTCCGCGGGGCCGTGGACGTTTCCGATCCCAAGGTAGCGCACGGCCAGCAGGTATACATGAACCGCTGCGATAAATGCCATCCGGGCGGCGATGCGGGCCTGGGGCCGTCCCTGAACAACAAGCCCCTACCCGGTTTCATGGTGGCTTTCCAGGCGCGCCATGGCATGGGCGCCATGCCCGCTTTCACCGACGAGGAATTGCCGCGCGCCGAGTTGGACGCGGTCGTCGCTTACCTTAAGGCCCTACGCCGGAACGGGTGACGGCCTTGGCCAAGGCGAATCCCCCGAAGGCGAGGGCGACTCCCAAGACATTGCTGGCCAGGAGATACATGGCGGCCAGCCTTCCTTCGCCGGACCGGAAGAGATAGAGGTTCTCGAGGCTGAAGGACGAGAAGGTCGTGAATCCGCCCAGGATGCCGACCATCAGGAATAACCTCAAGTTGGCCGGGCCGGCCGCGGGCGAAGCGGGGCCGAAGCAACCTCCCAGGAATCCGATCACGGCCGAGCCGATCAGGTTCACCGCCAAGGTTCCCGCCGGGAAGAGGCCGGGAAACGCCCCTTGGACGCGTCCTTGCAGCCAAAACCGCAAGACCGAGCCCAATCCCCCGCCGATGGCGATCCAAAGCCAATGCATGGTTTCCCTCCCGATTGCGAAATATAGCCCTCGGTTTGTAGCATCCGGCCCCTTTTCGGGACAGAAAGGTAAGGCAATCCTTGGGTATATTAGGAGGGCCGATGAAAAGGAGTCTCCCTGTGCCGTTCCTGATCCGCGTCTTCTGCTTGTTGGCCTTGGCCTTCTCCGCCGCCGCTCCGCGCGCCGAAGAAGCCAAGCATGTCCGCGCCGAGTTGCTGGCGGCCTCCGATGCGGTTCCCGATCAGACCCTCCAGGCCGGCCTCCATCTGAAACTGGATCCGCATTGGCACGTCTATTGGAAATATCCCGGGGACGCGGGGCTACCGGTCTCCATCGCATGGACCCTGCCCCCCGGCTGGTCGGCGGATTCGATCCAGTGGCCCTATCCCGAACGCATTTCCTTGCCGCCCTTGATGAATTACGGATACGGGGACGAAGTGCTGTTGCCGATCCGCATCCACGTTCCCAAGAACGCCTCGGGATCGGCGGAGCTGAAGGCCAAGGCCAAATGGGTGGTTTGCCAAGAAATTTGCCTGCCCGGCGGCGCGGAATTGACCCTTAATGTCTCCACGACTTCTTCCGCCGCCTTGACCCACTCCCAGGCGGAGCTGTTCGGGAAAGCGTTAGCCGCCGTTCCCGCCCCTTCGGCTTGGACCTTCTCGGCGCAAGCTTCCGGCGACAAAGTCGTTCTCATCGCGAAAGGTCCCGCGGGCGCGGACCTGGCTTCCCTTTCGTTCTTCCCCGATCAGGGAGACCAGATCGATAACCCCTCTCCGCAAAGCTTTTATCCCGTCGCGGGCGGATTCGCGGTGGAAACCAAGCTGGCCCCTCCCGCGGAAGAAGGCGGCAAGGGACCGGACAGCCTGACGGGCGTGGCCGTGGCCGATCCAGGCTTCGGAAAAGCCAAAGCAACGGAATTCCGCGTGGCCATCCGGCGCGGAGCCGCCCTTCCCAAGGCCCTCGCCGCCCCTATCGTCGTCTCGGCCAAGGCTCCCCCCCCGGGTAACCCAGGAGTTACCTCGGGAGCGATAGAATCCATCTCCCTGCCGTCCTCGGCGGCATCCCATTCGATGGCGGGGTCTCCCGCCGCCGGAGCCGCGATTTCGGCAGCGATTTCGACGCCGGGAAGCGCCCCTGTAGGCGGCGCAGCGACCGGGACGATGGCAGGAGCGGATTCCGCGGCGGCGCCCGCCGGATTCGGCCGACTGCTCCTGGCGCTAATGGGCGCCTTCGTGGGCGGGCTAATCCTCAATCTGATGCCCTGCGTACTACCGGTCCTCTCACTCAAGATTTTCGATTTCGTGAAACGCGCTGGGGAATCCCGATGGAAGGTCTTTTCCCACGGGCTGGTGTTTACCGCCGGCGTGCTGGCTTCCTTCTGGGCCTTGGCGGGATTGTTGTTGATCCTACGCAGCACAGGTGCGGGATTGGGCTGGGGCTTCCAATTGCAATCGCCCGTCTTCCTCATGGTCCTATGCGTGCTCTTCACCTTCTTCGCCTTGAGCCTGTTCGGCGTCTTCGAGATCGGCGCCACCTTCACGCGGCTGGGCTCGGCCCAAGGGCACGACGGATGGTGGGGGTCCTTTCTGGCGGGCGTGACCGCCACCGTGGTGGCCACACCCTGCACCGCGCCCTACATGGGCTCGGCCCTGGGTTTCGCCTTCACGCAGCCGGCCTATTTCGCCATGCTGGTGTTCACCGCCATCGGGCTGGGCATGGCTTCGCCCTATCTCATCCTCTCCGGCTTTCCCCGCCTGATGAAATTCCTGCCTAAGCCCGGCGCCTGGATGGAAACCTTGAAGCAATTCATGGGCTTCCCGCTATTGGGCACGGCCATATGGCTGGCTTGGGTGCTGGGCCAGCAGGCGGGGGTGGATGCGCTCATCGCCCTGCTCTTCGTGCTCTTGCTCAGCGGGCTTTCCGCCTGGATCCTCGGCAAATGGACCCCCATCTACCATGGCATGCGCACGCGCATCCTCGGTATGCTGGCGGCGGCCGTGGTTTTCGTGCCCGCCTTCGCCTACGTGGCGGCCCATTTGGATGAGTATCGCGACTCCAAGCCGCGGACGGTTTCGGCCGTGGGCGGCGGACCCGCCATGCTGGATCATGGCATCGCCTGGGAACCGTTCTCCGAGTCCCGGCTTTCCGAACTCATCTCCCAAGGCAAGCCTACCCTCGTGGATTTCACCGCGGATTGGTGCCTGTCTTGCAAGGTGAACGAGAGGGTGGCGCTCACGAAACCGGAAGTGTCGGGCAAGATCAAGGAGTTGGGGCTCACCGCGCTCAAGGCCGATTGGACCCTGCGCGACGAATCCATCTCCCGGGCCCTGGCCAAGTACGGCCGCAACAGCATCCCGCTCTATGTCCTCTATACCGGGCGGGGGGACGAGCACATCCTCCTCCCGGAAGTCATCACTCCCGCCGTGGTCCTGGACGCGTTGGGAAAGGTGAACGGGCCCGTCACCGCCCTTTAGCCCTCCCGGGTGACGATTTTTGTCCCTCCCGTCAACCTATTCTTTCATCGTCGGCCGCAATCCCCGAACCGGCCGCGAGGAGGAAAGTTGGAAAAGCAGATGGCGGAATGGACTTCGGTGGCCCGCGTCGGCGGCCTGGCCAAGAGGCGCACAATCAAGGTCGTGGAGACCGTACTGCTGGTCGACGGGAACGAAGAATCCCGGTCCAGCCTCAAGTTCCTGCTGGAGCTGCATGGCTACCGCGTGGCGGAAGCCCATCACGGCATCGAAGGCCTGCAAGTCCTTTGCGAATGGGGCTGCGACATCCAGATGGCGCTGTGCGCGCCCGAGCTGCCGGATATGACGGGAGGGGAATGGATGGGCCAGATGCGATTCCTGGGTCCGGAAATCCCTTCCCTGCTTTTGACCGAGCGCGATGTTTTGGAGGCCACGGAATGGCCGGTGGGACCGGCTTATGCGGGCATACCCGCGACGCCGCCGGGGCCCGCGCGTTTGCTGGGCCGCATCCGGGAAGCCATGGACGAATATTTCTTCGCTTGCTGCCTGCGGGCTTCGGCGGCGTGATTTAACGCAGCCAAGAGCCGGATACGGAGTCGACTTGCCCACGAACTCTAACACGTAGGCCATATTCGATCAGGGCCGGCTGGGCGGCATCTTTCCACGCCTGAAGCCCGGCCCCGGTCGAATCCGGTTCCAGGCAATCGAAACGAGCCTCGGTGAGGGCCGGCAGACGGGCATGCAGCCGATCGCCAAGATCGAATTGACCGCTGTCGGTCTGGAGTGCCAGTTTGCCCGCGGCGCATGTCAGGATTTCGCCTTTCAATCCGGCTTCGACTTCCGCCTTGAGGCGGTAGCATAAAGCGATTTTTTCCGACTCCGCCGATCGCCGCACGAATTGGGCATGGCCGGAAAGGAAAATACGGCTGGCCATGGCCACCACGAATGCGGAGACCACTAGGGCCGAAAGCAGTTCGATCAGGGTCACGCCAGTCTCCGAGCCTATCACGCTAATCTCCCGCCCTATCACGCCAGTCTCCAACCCAGTCACGCTCGTCTCCGGCCCTGTCACAATGGATTCGCGGCCTGACTCCGGTAGCCCGAGGTTGCAAAGTCCCTTGCTCACGGGGCCTCCGCGAAATAGCCGGCCTTGAGCTCCGCCAGGGGACGGCCTTGCCGGTCCAACGCCTGCCCCAAGATACGCGTCTCATCCGCATTCCGTTCGATGTGCAGGACCAATTTCAGGTAGAAGGGGGAGGACGTTTCGCGGATGGCGTCATGATCCCAGCGCAACAGGACCGCCCGGTTGAGTTCGGATTCGAGGGCCTGGGTCGCGCGGAATTTGTCCCAGGCCGCCTGGCTGGCGCGGGAATGGTAAAGCCAGAAGGACGCGGGAAGCAGGATGGTTGCCGCCAACGTCATGGCGATCAGGGTTTCCATCAAGGTGAATCCGCGCGCGGCCGGATACTTCGTCATAGCGACCCCAACGCGAAAACGGCGGGCTCCAAACCGGGGAAAAGCAGGGGCGCCGGGATGCGCGCCCGGGATTGGGAGATTCGGCTATCCTTCAGGTGTCCCATCCAGATTGTTCCCGCATAATTGAGCCTGAGATTCTGGCAAAGCAGACTCCCCACCAAATCGCCTTCCATGCGGGCATAACAGGGCGTGAAAAGGAATCCGGACAGGCGGACGCCTTTGGCGACTACCAGCCTCTCCTGCTGATCGTAAGGCGGGTGCTCGCGGCAGGCGGAAACGAACAGTCCCTGCCCTGCGGCCTTTTCGATAAGCATGGCTCCGGCCATGGCCGAATCCGGCCGGCCGCGATTCGACATGCGGCCCCGCGCATAGAAGAAGGGCCAACCCAAAAGCGGCCGATCCGTCGACAAGACGATGCTATCGCCGGCCAGGAATTGGCCGCCCCGGATCGTCCCGCCCGTAATGCGTAAGTTACCCTGGGCGAACGCGATGACCCTGAGGAGTTCGGCGCCCGCGCGGACCTCGATGGATTTCGCGGCCAGCTTGCAATCCTTCAAGCGCGCCCCGGACCCGATGGTCAGCTTGCCCGCGGTTATGCGCGCGCGCGCCATCGCGGTGTCGACGAGGATGGCGGAATCCCCCAGGCGGACATCGGCGACCTTTCCGCTATCGTAGTCGCCGTCGGAAGTGAAATCCCCGGAAGCCAGCATCCGGGATTGGGCCTCCATCCACTTGTCCGCGCGGGCGAAATCCATTCCCGCCCGCTTCCAGGCGTCGGCGATACTGTCCCAGGTGGGGCCCACGTGGCCCGGCCCGCCCGTCCAACGCACGTGGTAATCGGTCGCCTTGCGCACGTCGCCTCGCCAGAGCAGAACAGGACCCGTAACCTGCGCGCTACCCGCCAAAACCATGTTGCCTTCGTGGTTGAGCAGCCCCAAGGCAGGCATCCGGGCCAGATCCAGAGTTTGGCCGAGGAGCGCCTCCTTGGCGGAGGTGCGACCGGGCGAAGGCGTGGGCGAGACCCCGATCGCGACGGCCCGGCCGAACATCCCGTGGCTGCGGACCGAGAGGCGGAAATCGCGGCCTGCATTGTCCAATCGGTATTCCAGCCCCTCGGTGGCGTATCCCAGATCCTGACCGGGACCGGGAGGCCCGATGCGCGACCGGGCGTAGTCCAGGCCGGCCGCGGCCAATAAGCGGGCTTGCGCCTCTCCGCGGCTACGCGCCGCCAGGGCATTGTCCGCGCGGATCAGCCGCCAGACCGTTCCCACCAGTATCGACATGATGGCCAGAAGGGAAAGCACGTACGCCAAGGCCGCGCCCCGTTGGGAGCCGCGGCCACGCATCAGTACTCCAGGGTGAAGGCGTGGCCTTGCCTACGGACCGTAACGCGATTCTTCTCGATCTTGATGACGGTGAGATCCCAGGCGGTGCCGCCTTGTTTGACCAATTCGGTCTGTCCATCCTGCTTAAGGATGGCCACCGGCTCATCGCCCCAAAGGATTCCGCCCAGGACCGCCTTGGGAGGATCGATGACCTTGGGGGGAGCCTTAACGCTTGCCGACTTCGGTACGACGGGCGCCGGTTTCTGCGCATACAGATAGGATTGGAACGGATCGCGGAAAGAAGTATCCAGAGGCGGACGGGGACGGGCCAATAAGGCCATGGCTACCGAGGCGCCCGCGGCCGTTTTGGGATTGGACTCTTCCCCGCCCCCCACCAGGATCATCACCACCCGAAAGACCACATAGCCCCAGACCCCGATGGCGGCCACGAGCAAGGATACGAAGGTCTTTTTCACCGAGACTCCCGCAGGGAGGAGTCGGGCGCGGAGGGGGCGGCGGCTTGGGTAACGCCCGTGCTACCCGTTGAGGATGCTCCCGCGCTCCCGAGGGCGAAGGCGCTAATGCCCAGTTTAGCCTTGATACGCGCCTTGTTGATGGCTTCGGTATGGATGGAGAGCCCGCGGACCTGTATGGCGACGCCCCCGGTTTCGAGATCGCGAAGGTAGCGGACCAATTCCTTGAATCCTCCAGCGACCTCCATTTCGTACGGGAGTTCCCGATAGCCCGGGAAAGGAACCTCATCCAGGGCGGTGATGCCCGCGATGGACAGGGAGCAGGCTTTGGCGCTTTCCACCAGCCGGTTCAGGACTTGGGCGCCCGGGTTGCCGTTGGGCAAGGCGGATCGGAGTTGATGAAGATCCTTTTGGATCCCCACATAGGCCGCGGATAGGCTGTCCGCTTGGCCGGCGCCCGCTTGCAAGGCCTTGTAGGCGCGATAGCGGCCGGTCTGGGCGAAAATTTCCGCGACGGCCAATCCCCCGCCCACCGATAGGATGGCCACGCCCAGGATGATTCCCGCGAACATCCCCGTGAAGGCCAACCTCGCCCGCCAGGCCCGTAGCCCGTTCATGGCGCGCTCCCCAATTGGAAGCGCACCAGATCGCGCCGATTGGCGGCGATCCCGGTCTTCTGCTCCACGACTTCGCCTTTGATCTTTTCGGTGGCCTTGAGCTTCAGCGGGACCGGGACCGGGACCGGGGCAGGTCCGGGCACGCCTTTTTCCACCGCGCCGCCCTTTTCAAGAGCGGAGAGGAATTCCGGCACGCGGCCTTCGGAAGTCGCGAAGCCTTCCAAGCGATACTGGCAGCGGGACCCGGTCTTGCACTCGGCTTCCCAGCTTTCCAACCAGGTCTCGGAAGGGAGCCTGCCCGCGATGCGCTGGAGGTCCGCATACACCGAAGTGCGCCGGGACAGCAGCCCATGCAACCCGCCCAATTCGGCCTCAACGACCGCCTTGCGGCGTTGGAATTCGTCCCACTTCCGCAACTCGCCGGACCAGGAACGGGCCTTGGCTTCCACGGTCCAACGCAGCCCCAAGGCGGCCGCGCCCAGGAGGGCGACCACCAAGGCCAGAACCGCCAGGGACGGAATGCCGTAACGCGCCAGTTCCCCCGCCCGGCGCATCCAGGCCCGTTGCGCCACCGCGGCGGCGGGCCCGGTTCCCGAGAACGTCTCGCGCAGATCCGCTTCCTCGCGGCCGGACCAAGCGGCCGCGGCGGCCACCCGTAACTCCGGCGCTACTTCGGATAGGGGACCCCATTCCGGCGTTGACAGGGGGATCCCGAGGCCGCCCAAGGCGGCTCCGATTTCGCCCCCCGGCCCGTCGCGCCAAATCCGCAGGCCTTCCAAGGGACCCGCGCCGAAGCGTCCGCCGAAATGGTAAACCAAGGCTTTCCGCATCTCGCGGGCGAATGCGGCGGCATCGCGCACCGCGTCCTCCCATCCCGAAAAAACCTTGGCATAGGCGAGCAGTGCATCGGCGCGGAAGAAGAGGACGTGGATGCTATCCGACTCGCCCATTAGGGCCGCCCAGCAACCGGTGGCCGCTCCCAGGTCCAGGACTGGAAGCATTGCCAAGGGCGAGGGAACCAGGTCCCATAGGGCGGCGAGGGGATGGGGCAATCCCTTCAGGAATCCTTGTACGGCATCCTCGCGGGCCAGCGCCAGGCAGGCCCGTTCGCCGACGGGGAGGATATGGCTTTCATAGGCCTCGGCGGACAAGCCTTGCGGACGCGCCCTTTCCAGGGCCCGGGCCGCCTCGTCCGAACCTTCCTCGGAGGCGGGCATGGGTTCCAGCTTGAAGGGAAGATGGGAAAAAGCCGCATGCAATCCGGTGTAGGCCAGTCCATGGGCCTTCGCGAAGGCCTCCGCTTCGGGATATGGCCCGGAAAACGAGTGGACCACGGCGGCCTTGCCCTCGCGCTCGGCGATCGCGCACAGGCGCGCGCCTTGGGCCGTGAATTCGGCCCCCCAATGGACGGCGGGCCGGAAGCGCGCCTCCCACCTCGCTCCGGGACCCATAGCCTTCACTCCAGATCCGATTGCTTCTTCAGGTAGCTATCGGGGGACACGGCGGCATCCTTCCCATAGAAAACATGAGGCGTGACAAATATCATAAGCTGACTGCGGGATTTGGTATCCGAGACGTTCTTGAAAAGCCAGCCGATGACGGGAATGGATCCCAGGAAGGGGAATTGGCGGGTGTTGCGATTCACCGATTCTTTCACGAGTCCGCCCAACACGATGGTTTCACCATCCCTCAAGCGCACTTTGGACTTGAGCACGCGATGGTCCAAGGTCGGCGGGGTATGCGAATCGAACGAGCCTACCGGCTCAGTGAAGTCGGGTACGATATCGCAAGTGATTTCGCCCTGGCCGGTGACGAAAGGGGTCACGGTAAGGGTGACATTGGCCTCTATTTTCACGAAATTCTCGGTGGTTTTCGCCGACACCCCGGCCACCTGGGTATAGTCCGTCTCGCTCTTGAGCAGGAAATATTGGGTCTGCCCCACCGTGATGGTGGCTTCCGATCCGTTCAAGGTGGCGATCTGCGGACGCGAGCGGATCTTAAGGGCCTTCTCCTGCTCCAAGGCCTGGATCTGGGCCACGAAATTCTTGGGAAGGGACACGATGTCCCGCACGCCCGGTATGGCGTCCACGATGGTCTGGCTGCGTTGCTTGTTGAACACCTGATCGACGTTCGGATAGATGTGCTCGCTGCTGGGGACGTTCCGATAGTCCCCCATGAACAGATCGACTCCGTACTGGCGGATGCGATCCATGTCCACGTCCACCACCAACGCCTCGATGAGGATCTGCGGCACCGGCAAATCGATCTGGCTGATGTACTGGGAAAGGCCGTCGATGATCTCGTAGGTGCCCATCACCATGATGGCGTTCTGGCTCTTGACCACTTTTAACTGGGCATCCTTCGATAGCGAGGCGGGAATCAAGTCCATCACGTCGTCAACCTTCAGATGCTTGAGCACGATGAGCTTGGAATTGTTCAGCACCTGCATGGTCTGGGGCCCGATGAAGTAGATGTTGTTGTGCATCCAAAAGGTGAAATCGGTGCCGCGAAACAGGATCTGGAAAGCTTGTTCAATCGGCACGTCGGAGATGTGCATGGTTACCGTGCCCTTCAGATCGCCGTACACCACCGTGCTGATGCCCGATTGCGCGCTGATGGATGCGATGATTTCCGAGACCGGGGCTGCGACCACCTCCATGCTTACCAGCTTATCCTTCACCGAAACCCGCATACGTCCCGGCGAACCCCCGGCCGCCCCGTCCTTCCCCGTCGAATTCCAGGATTCGCGGTAGAAAGTGTAAATGCCGTCCTTCTCGCGCATCGCGAGCCCGTTGGTTTCGGCCAGCAAAGCCAGGCCCTTGCGCAGTTCCATGTCCTTGAAGAAGGCGCTCAAGTCGCCCGTGGCGGACGGCTCTTGAACGATGTTCTTGCCGGTGGCTTCCACCAGGCGACGCACCACCAGATCGGCGGGAATCTTCTGGAGATCGACGGCAAGCTTACCGCCCTCGTAGGTGACGGAGAAGCGCGGGGACGGGGGCAGAACGGCTTTGGGCGGCGGACGCTTTTCCACCTTCACCGCGCCATGCACCACGGACAGCACGTAGCCGTTCTCTTCGGCGATGAGGCGCAAGGCATCCTTCAACTTGATCTTGCTGAAGTTAACCGTAATGGGCCCGGTAACGTCCGAGGCCATCAGGATATTGATTCCGAATTGGAGGCCCAAGCCTTGCAGCACGTCCCGGATTTCCGTATTGCGGACGTTGAGCGATTTGACCATGGCGGTATCGGAAATGGGCAGTTCGACGCTGGGCGCGGGAGGTTCGGGGGCGACCGGAGCACCAGCAAGAGCGGGTGGAAATTGCGGCGCGAAAGAGGCGGAAGGGCCGGAACCTGCCGAAGTGGAGGCGGCCCCTGGCGTGGCCGTGGAAGCGGGGTTGGCGGATGTAGGATCGGCCGAAGCCGCAGGCTGACCGGATTGGGTCGCGGAGGAAGAACTAGGCGCGGTGGATGATGGCACGGCAGTCGCCGGCGCGGCTTGGGAAGAGGCCGAGGCTTGCGACGCGCGCGCCTTCAGGCGTTCCTGACGCAAGGAGTCACGGACGAAAGCCCGGCGGGCCGCGGGGGACATTCCACCGGCGGAGGTTCCCTTGCCTGCGGACGAGGCCCCCGGAGGCTGTGCCACTGCCGATAGGACCGCCAGGGCCAAAGCGGATAAGCAAAATCGAACCACAGCCTTCATGCGGTCTCCCGCAACACTTCTTCCAAGGTCGTAAGCCCGGATTCGATCTTGGCCATCCCATCCTCGCGCAATCCCATCATGCCTTCCTTTACCGCCAGCTCACGGATGGCGGCGGTCTCCTTTTTCGCGGTGATCATTCCCCGTATTCCCTCGGTTACCGGCATGATTTCATAGACGCCCAAGCGGCCCGTATAGCCCGAGCGATTGCAGATATGGCATTTCGCCCCGGAACAATTGGGACAGACGCGGCGGACCAGGCGCTGGGCGCCGATCAAGGTGAGGGCCGAAGCCAGTAGGAACGGTTCGATGCCCATATCCAAGAGGCGAGCGACCGCGCCTGGCGCATCGTTGGTATGCAAGGTCGAAAGCACCAGATGCCCGGTCAAGGCCGCGCGTACGGCGATTTCGGCAGTTTCCTTGTCACGGATCTCGCCCACCATGATGATGTTCGGATCCTGCCGCAGAATCGTCCGCAGGGCATTGGCGAAGGTGTACTCCACTTCCTTCTTCACCGCCGTCTGCGTGATGCCGTCGAGCTTGTACTCGATGGGATCTTCCACCGTCACGATATTGGTCTCCGGGGACTTGATGCGGTTGAGGCAACTATAAAGAGTGGTGGTTTTCCCCGCGCCCGTGGGCCCGGTCATCAGGATCATGCCGTACGGCTGGGTGAGGGCTTTTTCCAGATGCTCCAGGGCCTTCGGTTCCATTCCCAAACGGTTCAGGTCCAGCGCCACTGCCCCCTTGTCCAGGATACGCAGCACCACCTTCTCGCCATGCTCGGTCGGCAAGGTCGAAACGCGCACGTCGATCCCATGCCCTGACCCTTCCATGCGGATGCGACCATCCTGGGGCCGCCGCCTCTCGGCGATGTCCATGTTGGCCATGATCTTAAGGCGGGAAACCACCTCGGCCTTGGATCGCGCGTTGATGGTCCGATGCACGCGCAACACGCCGTCCTGGCGCAGGCGCACCTTCATCTCCCGTTCGAAGGGCTCGAAATGGATGTCCGAGGAACCCGCATGGATGGCTTCGGAAATGATTTCGTTGACCAGGCGCACGACGGGATTATCCGAGTCGCCGGCCTTGGCGCTCAGCCGCACGGGACCGCGGGGCCGCGATGACTCGCCCGGTTGGCCCGGCTGCCCGGCCGGCGAAGCGCCTCCGGCGCCTGCCTTCCCGTTGGCCGCACTGAAGTCGACATAACCGCCCGCGCCCCCGCCGCCCTGGTAATGCTTGGCGATCATCTTTTCGATGGCATCCCGATCCGCGGCGACCGGCAGGATGACGGCGCCCGAAAGCACATGCAAATCGAGGAGCACGTCGAGATCGGTGGGATCGATCAGGGCCACCTTCAACTTTTCGCCGACCCAGGCCAAGGGCATGGCCGCGTAGGTGCGTACGGATTCGGAGGGTAACGCGCGTAAGACGTCCCCCGAAGGGACGTAGGCCAGGATGTCTTCGCCGGTTATGTTGAGCTCGTCCCGCAGCAGGTCCGTGACGGAGGACTCATCGCGGTTGAAGGCGCGCGCGAGACCCTGGGCCAGGCTGTCGCCGCTGACGCGCAGGTCGGACAAGGCGGCTTGGATGCCGGCTTCGATGGCGGGGGCGGCGTTCATTGCACCACGAATCCGATCTTGCGGTTGCGATGCCAGATAGGCTTGCCGCCTATCAGTATTCCGTCCAAGTCCACCCGGATAACCGGGAAACCATTAACCGTGGAAGGCAGAGTGTATCGAACGACGCCCTTCTTACCGTCGTCCCAGCGCATCCATTTCGCGACGGTCGTATCGATATTGTCGTTATAATAAACCTTGGGAATGGGCGGAGAAGAGCCCCAATCCAGGACCGAGCCCGGGTCCGTCGGCGATCTTCGGAAAGTAACGAAAACCGAATCGGTATCGTTCGGGTGCACCTTCAGAACCGGACTTCCCTTCTCGAAGGTGGAATAGATGCTTGGTCCCATCCCCTGTTGCAGGGACGACAAACTGGTGTCCGTGAAGGTCTTCCCCTGATGCTTCGGGATGACCCGGAATTGGATCTGGCCGTTCGTCTTGAACGGCAAAGGACGCTTGTTCAGGTTCGGTTCGAGGGTGGTGGAATAATGGTCGGAGAAGACCAGGGTGGCCGAGTCGGCGAAGCCGGGATAGGCTCCCCATAGGGTCCAATTGTCCGCCGTGATCCCTCCATCCTGATAATAAACGAGCAAGCTATCGGCCTTGACTCCCGAATTGGCGTCCCATCCCCAGCGTAAGCGCGCATACTGATTGCTGGAATCCGGAAACGGGCAAGAATTGGAATCGGCCTGATTGAAGAGGAAGTAGCCGCCGGAATTGAAATACGCGAAGGCGATGTTCTTGGGAAGCCTCACGGCCGTATTCGTTCCAACGCTATCAGGAATGGTGAATTCGCCCGTGATGACCCGTTGGGTATCGCCCTGGGCCAGGAAGTATTGCCCAGCCCCGTTCCGCAACGACAATTGATATCCGTAGGTTTTCCCCCGGATCCATTTCCCGTCCTTCAACCATAGGCGCACTTGGGTATGCTCGGCGTTCCAAAGCGTATCCGTCAGCAAATTCGATTCATTGATCAGGCTCACCGCAATGCGCTCCACCGCATCCACTTTTTGATTGAAGAAGAAGACTAACGAATCGTTCGGCCGCACCGAGTCCCCCGGAGCCTTGATCAGGTACGGCAAGGAAGAATCGCTGGAGATGGTCAAGGTAATGGAGGGAAGCGGCCCATCGTTCAGGACCTCATCCTTGAGGATGGTTACGGTTTTCACCGGCTCGGTGGAAGATCGATCCTTGAAGTAGAGGATCTTCCCATCGAGGGCGGGAACACTGTCCAATTCGAACCGGCCCAAATGCGCGGGATCGCTCGAAGTAAAGGAAACGAAGCTATCGGGCACGGCAAGCGAATCTTTCAAATGGAATTCGACGCGGGCCCCGAGCAAAGGTTGCTTGCCTGAACCGGTGGCGGTGAAAACCTGGCCGGAAATGGAATTGGCGCCCAACGGCATTAAGGTGGCCACCAAGGTGAGAGCGTGGCCCGTGTCGGTCGCGGCCACGGCAGCCTCGAACCATCGCCCGAGGTAGCCAGCCTGTTGTACGAGAACGAGAGTCTTCCCCACCTTCAAGGCGCGCAAGCCGATAGACCCGTTGCCGGCGGTATCCGCTACGATACGGCGATCGCCCGTGCTGTCTTCATAAGTGGCCGTGGCTCGATTTAATTTGTTCAGGTCCGGATCGCGCGGCAAGACGTTTAATTGAATCCGGTCCGCCTCCGTTTCCCCGATTTTACGCATGCGCACCCTGAGCAATCGGGCGATGGGACGATGGAAGACCGAGTCGGGCTTAGCGTTGACGGTGTCGATGGTATCCCGTGAAACGTACCCCGGGCGGCTGAGCTCGAACAAGGTCCGGGAACTGGCTACGGTAGCGATTTGGGCCCGGCCCTCTACGGCGGAGGTGAAATAGCTGGAGGTATCACCGGTGATGGTGGTGACCCTGATACGGACCGACTCGAGGGGCTGCGAGGATACGCTGTCAGCGGCTATAACGACGTAGTCGACGGTAGGTTGGTCCTGGGAAGAATTCAGCGCCTGATCGCAAGAAAGCAGGGCGGCCGAAAGAAGGGCGAGTAGGGCGAGAGCCAAAAGCGAATGAAAGGACGAGCGCGTGGGAACCATGGATTTGAAAGATAGCATGGGGACCGGAAGTTCGGGCCGGCTTTGGGCCCGAATCAACCGGATTAATGGGAAGGTTTAGAGGGGCTAACGCCGGGAATCACCATGCGGCGTGGTGCGATCAGGTTCTCGAACCGGAAATTTTCAAAAGGCGATAACCCGACCCCACGGATCGATCGCCGCCTTGGCCACACATTATCGGTCCGAATGAGCAGCTACCTGTTCAAGACGATCCAAGCGCCGCTCCAGGGCCTGATTCCGTTTGCGTTCTTCGATTGAATACAGGGTAAGCTCTTCTACCTTCTTAAGCAGAACCACGTTCATCTCAGCCAGATTCATTCCCGTCTTCGCCAGGTCCTTCGCGCTCGGCACTTCAGGCAAATGCTTATGAACGTCTACGAATTTTTCCACATCGTCCAAGGACGCCAGACGATAATCCTTTTCGAAAACGTAATCCGGAGTGACGCTCCAGGATTTGGTAACGACCGAGGCAACGGTGATGCTGCCTGTCGCCTTGATGTTGCCATCGATATCCAAACGCTCACCGGGATTCGGATTATTGATGCCCACATTCCCCGAACCGGAGATCGACATGGCCTGCTGAGCACCGGAAACGCGGAAATCGAGCGGGAAGCCGTTCCCGGCGCCCATCCAGACGCGGGTCGGGTTGGTAGAGCCGTCTCCCCGGTAACCGAATCCGATTACGGGGTCAGTTCCATTGCCGATCCCGTTCCTTTCGTAATTGACCCAGGAGTGCTCGCCCGACGCGACACCATCGTCATTCCGCAAGTGGAACGCGCAAACAGGGGAGGAATTTCCTAGAGCCAGCCTTCCGGCGGCATCGATCCGCATCCGCTCACCTACGGCCATGCCCGTCCCGGCCGAATTAAGGACTCCTCCGGTAGCAAAGATGATTGCGCCATTAGAGCCGCCTGCTCCGTTCGGGCCGCTGTTTAAAATGATATTCCCGCCATTCTTCGTCGAAGCGCCTCCTTGCGCGGATAAGACGATGGGAAGACCGTCCGTTGCCGAGGATTGCCCTCCACGTACGTCTAGCGTTCCTTGCGGATTGGGATTGTTGATGCCGACATTCCCCGTACCGGAAATCGTCATGGCCTGAGTGGCATTGGTAACGCGGAAATCGAGAGGGAAGCCGTTCCCGGCGCCCATCCAGACGCGGGAAGGATTCGTTCCATCCGACCGATAGCCGATGCCGAATGACGGATCCGAGGAGTATAAATTACTCCCGTTACGTTCCAAGGAAATCCAAGAATGTTCACCCGACGCTAACCCTTCGTCCCTCCGGATATGCACTGCCGATAGGGGCGTGGGAAGCCCTAACGCAAGTCTACCGAGCGGATCCAACCGCATCCTTTCGCCTGTCGCGAGCGTCCCGTTCGGGCCGATGGTCCCGCCGACTCCGAAAAGGAT
>JAEKLQ010000065.1 GCA_019509785.1 Fibrobacterota bacterium
CAGGTGCGTCCCGGTCCAGGTCACGGAAGCCAGATCCCGCCTGGTATCCGCGGTTTGGGAAGTCCAGGTGACACCGTCGGGCGAAGTGAGGATGGTACCGGGATAACCGGTGGTCACAAGTAGGGACCCTGTCCAGGCCACGGAGGCCAAATCATAGCCTTCATCCCCTCTTCGGGAAGTCCAGGTAATGCCATCGGGCGAGGTCAGGATGGTTTCGAATCCGCCCACGGCGACGAGTTGCGTCCCCGTCCAGATTACCGAAGTCAGAATGTTGGCTGAGCCCGAGCTGCGGGAGGTCCAAGTGACGCCATCGGGCGAGGTGAGGATGACGGCTCCGTTTAGGCCGCCTACGGCCACGAGCTGTGTTCCCGTCCATGCCACGGAGTAGAGATTGGGCTTGGCCTCGATGTCCCGTGAAGTCCAAGCGATGCCATCGGGCGAAAGGAGGACGGTGCCGCCCTCCCCCACGGCCACGGCCTGGGTCCCCGTCCATATCACGGAAGACAAATGGTTGGTTGTTCCGGTGGATCGAGGGGTCCAGACGATGCCGTCGGGCGAGGTGAGAAGGGCGCCGAAATCGCCCACGGCCACGTGCTGCGCCCCGGTCCAGGCCGCGGAGAATAGCGTGCTAGCCGTCGGCAAGGAGTCTCCCACCGTCCAGGCGGATTGGGCGAATGCGACCGAGTTCAGGCCCAGAACGAGCACCAGGAAAAGTATTCCGTGCTTGTATGGCGTCATGGTAATCCCCCTGCCAGGTAAAGATACCTAAAGAATGGCCGAGCCTATAGCAAGCCTTGGCCCGGCCTTCTCCAAGGTGTCGCGCATAGGTAAATCTTTTCGTCATCATCACCGAGGCTAGCGTCCACAGGTATGCGAAGCTTGGCAGCTACCAGAAAAATAGCCGCGAGACAAACCTGTTTTCCTAGGAGCTGGACGAACCGCGCCTTGCTTTTCATTGACGAAAATATGCCTCAACAACGTCTAGGGCGGGATCGCCGAATCTTGGGGATGGGTTCGCGAGGTAAAGCGGATCAGCGTCCGAGGACGAAATGCGCGTAGCAGACGTAATAACCCTGAACCACCAGCACGCTTAAGGTGGTGAACCAGAGCAGCTTGATCTGCATCAGGATGCGGCGGCCGTAATGGTGCAGGAACATGCCCACGCCTACCAGGGGAAGGCCGCGCAGCAAGGTGGCCGGGAAGACGGGCGTAAGGGCGATGAGGACGGGGAAGAAGACGAAGACGGCGAGCAGGCCGAGCGCCAGATTACCCTGGTAGATCCATTTGCGCAGGGCGGCCATGTAGGCGAAGGTGAAGATGACGATTCCCGACCATTGCAGCAGCATAAACCCTATCTTACCTCGCCCGGATGCGGGCAGATCCACAATAAACATTTCTTTTTCGGGGTTCGCCGCCGCTTAAGGGGACCTGGCGGCGGGAATGATTTATTTTTGGGAACCCGGGTATCCGGGAACGCGCGGGATTCGCGCAGGAATGGGATGGAACATGGCTGAGATCGCGGGACTGAAGGGATTAAGGGCGGCGAAGAACAAGGCGAATGCGGTGGCGACGCCGCCTTATGACGTCATCAAGGAGGGTTCGCCGCTGGAAAGCATCCTGGCCGCCAATCCCGATTCCTTTTTCCATGTCACCCTGGGACCCGACGCCCCCGGGGCCTTGAAGAAGCTGACCGATTCGGGGGCCCTGGTTCCCGATGCCGATCCCTGCTTCTATGTCTACGAGCAGAAGTGGAAGGGCCTGCAAGGGCCGGCGGAGCGCTTGGGGTTTTTCGGGGCCGTGGCGGTGAGCGCCTATGCCGAAGGCAATATCGTGCGCCATGAGAAGACCTTCGACGAGAAGGTGAAGGGCCGCCTCAAGGTGACCAACGAAACCGGCTACACCCTGGAGCCGATCTTCCTTCTGACCAAGTCGCCCATCCAACCCATCCTGGAAAAGGTGCGGGCGGAGCAGGCGGCCGAATACGTCCTCAACAGCGACTTCGGCGGGTACAACGATTTGCATGGCATCGCCAGCCGCTTGTGGCGGGTGCCCGAGGCTTCGCCGGCGGGCCAGGCCCTGCGCCGCGCGGTCGCCGAGAATCCCCTCTACATCGCCGATGGGCATCACCGTTATCATGCGGCTTTGCTCAACGGGCAAACCCATGCCATGGCTTACATCGTGGAGAAGGCGCGCATCCTCGCCTATAACCGGGTCATCAACGGGAAAGCGAAGTTCCAGGACATCAAGGCCAAGCTCGATCTGCAGCCCGCTGCGGCCTTTACGACCCCGGACAAGCACGCCTTCCGGTTGTACACGAAGGAAGGGGCCTTCACCCTCAAGGCCAAGCAGGTGCCGGGCGACGTGGTGGGCCGGTTGGATTGCAGCATCCTGGAGAGGGAACTTTACCCGGCCCTGGGCGTGGACCATTCCATGATCCTGCAGAAGAAGCATTTCGATTACTATCCGGAATCGGATTTGGAGACGATGAAAGCGCTGGTCGACAAGGGTGAATACGATTTGGCCGTGGCCCTTTGCCCGGTCTCCATCGATGAGCTGATGGACGTCGCCAATGCCGGCCTCAAGAATCCCGAGATCGTGATGCCGGAGAAGTCCACCTTCTTCGCGCCCAAAATCCTGAGCGGCTTGGTCCTGTACAAGCACGCGAAAAAATGATCGGTGAGGGGCCTTCGCGGCCCCTCTTCCCTGCCTTCCCCGCCACTTCGAGTCGAAGTTAAAGCGTCGCTTCAGCCTGGCAATTCCTTCCCGGGCATCCTTGCCCCTCGGCAGCAATTCCTTTCCCGATCCCTCCTCCGGCGCCCGATTCCCCCGTAATCGGGCCCTTTCAGTCGGCTTTGCGCTTTGGCATACCGGTTGCGATAGCTTCCGCTTTGCCATGAAGCGGAACCGCACATGAAACTCAAAGATCTCCTGGGAATCTCCCTCGTATCGGTCTTCCTCTTCCCGGTCTTGCTGATCGGGATCATGCTCGCCGCGGGCGTGGTGCATCTGGAGACCGGGGACGGGAAGGATAAGGAGCGCCTGAAGCCCGTCTACACCGGCGAGGATCAGGCCAAGCAAGAAGAAGCCGAGGCCAAGCAGCTGAAGGCTTTCAAGGCGCTGGAGCAGAAGGAAAAGGAACTCAAGGATCGCGAAGCCGAAGTGAACCGCGAGACGGAGCGCCTGGAGAACCTGAAGCTGGAAACCGTGCAGGCCAAGGATCAGATCGCCGCGGAACGCCGCAAGATCGAGGAAGCCGTAGGCAAGAGCTCGGAAGCGCAGGACAAGCAAATCGCGTCGCTGGCGGAAGTGTATGGCGGGATGCGCCCGGACGAAGCGGCGCCTATCCTGTTGAGCCTGGACAATGCCATGGTGGTCCGCATCATGAAGAAGATCCCGGAAACCCGGGCCACCTCCAAGCTGATGGCGGCATTGGCGGCCTTGGACGTGAAGCGCGCCGCGACGATTACGACCCTGATGGGCGGAAAATCCAAGACGCCTAAGTCGGCGGAAGAGGTTGAGCCTAAGACCAACGGGAAATCGAAACAGGACAACGGGGCGAAGCCCGGCAATGCGGCGATGAACGCCGGGGATGCGGCCGCGAAGCCGGTGGATGCGACGGCGAAAACGGACAATAGCGGCGCGAAGCCAAGCGATGCGGCCGCCAAACCCGAGAGCGTGGCGTCGGCCCCGACGGACAAGAAATAGGAATCCAGCGGAGAAACCATGGCCCAGGTCCAAAACCTTCTCGATCTCTTCCGGCAAAGCCGTCCCGATGCCCAAGCCTCGGCCGCCGCGGACGCGAAACCCGCGCCCCGGAAGGTTACGACCCAGGGCACGGCCGGCAAGTCGGGCCGCAACCAAGGCGATCTGTTGCCGATGGATGCGGGCGCCTCGCGCGGGGGTAACAAGGGCGTTGCTAATCCCGCTTCCTCCTTCCAGACCAATATGGAGAAAAGCGCGGCCAAGCTGGAGGCCAAGGAACGGACGCTCAAGGAGCGGGCGCAGAAGCCCTCTGATACAAAGGCCCATGGCCCGGCAACGGCGGAATCCCGCGCAACCAAGGCCAAAACGGAATCTTCGTCGGAAGCTTCGGCGAAATCTTCGGCGCCCCGCAACGACGGGACGAAGCGCGCCAACGACGCTCGCGAGGCGCGCGCCGCTCGGGCCCAAGCGCGGCATGCGGCTCCCCCGAAAAGCGATCGCGATGCAGCGGCGAAGATCGAGGATCAGGATCAGGACAACACGGCCCAAGATGCTTCGGCGACGCTGCGGGACGATAACGGCAAAAACGATCAACCGAAGGGGCTCGACGAAAAGTCGCGGGCGGCCATCAAGAAAGGCTTGGCCAATCTCGGCATCAAGGTCGACGACAAGCAATTGCAGGATCCCGCTTTCCTGGCCGACATCCTCCGGATGCTCCAGGCCATGCCCGCCCAGGCCCTGCCCGCCGACGATAGCCAATCCGCGGTTGCCGCCGTGGATGGAACCGATGGATCGGACGGGACGGATGGAACTAATGGGATGACGGAGGCCAACGAGATTCCGGCCGATGCCGGGCAAATCGCGGCCGCCGCGGCTACCCTCTCCACTGCGAACAAGGCCGCGCAGGCGGCACCGACGGGAACCGCGAATCCCGAAACCCAGGCTACGGCGCAAACCGCGGGACCGGCGCAAGCGGCCTCGCCCTCGGATACCAAGCCCCAGATCGAAGGTCCCAAACCCCT
Organism: Fibrobacterota bacterium; assembly: GCA_019509785.1. Classification (NCBI taxonomy): domain Bacteria; kingdom Pseudomonadati; phylum Fibrobacterota; species Fibrobacterota bacterium. The sequence continues at coordinate 4,725 of JAEKLQ010000065.1, forward strand.
TTCGCGCCAAGACCTCGCCCGCATGCTGGAAGACCGCATCGGCGGATTGGAACGCGCGGCCCAGGGCCAAGCCAACCGCATCCAGGTTTCGGCCCAGGCCCCGACGGTCACTCCCAAGGAATGGCAGGGCGTGCAAGCGCGGCCCCAAGCCGAGGGACCGAGCCCCGATCCGATGCCCATCGCCGATCTCGATCGCTTGCGCGTAATGCAGGCCTCGGCCCTCCAGGCCGCTCCCGCCAAGACCGATGCCACGGGCCCGCGCACCGACCTGGTGCTTGAATCCGATTCGGTCGAACCTACCTCCGGACCCGCGGGCACGGCCCACGTCGAAGCCGGGCACGACTCGACCGCCTCCCAAGATCAAGACGCGCAGTCGGACCTCTTCGGGCAAAAGGGCGATCAGGCCGGCGGCGCGCAGATGCTCGGGAAGGAATCGGCGCAATCCGTTAAGGACGGGTCGGCCGGAACCCAGTTCAACCAGGTTTTGGATCAGGCCCGCGCCATCGACCATCGCGCCGCCCTGGCCGCCGACGTCGCGCCGCGCCTTCCGGTGCACGATGCCTCCGTGCTCGATCAAATCGCGCGCAAGATGACGCTCACGACCCATAAGACCGGCGACGAAATCAACATCCAGCTTTCGCCCGAGCATCTGGGAAAGGTGAACGTCTCCCTCGAGATGAAGGAAGACGGCATGACCGCCCGCATCTCGGTGGAAAACGATTCGGTCCGCAAGCAAGTGGAGGAAAACATCTCCGTGCTGAAGGACGCGCTGAAGGACCAAGGCATCCAATTGCAGGGCATGGAAGTCTCGGTGGATCAACGCCACGCTTCCCTCTTCAATCCCGACGGCAGCAATGCCGAATCGTTCTTCCGCCGCCAGGGCCGCGGGAACGGGCAAGGCAACGGCGGCCCGGGGACCGAAAACGCGGGCCTCGATTCCGCCCCCGAGTCCGATACCGGACGGCGCTGGGGCTACAACACCATGGAATACATCGGGTAGGGGGAAACCATGACAACCGCCGTTACCAATCCGACCGCCAAGAATCCCGGCGTCACCTCCGACGTCAATAACATCCTCAATCCCGCCAAGCCCGCTTCGCGTACGGTCACCGCCGACGTAAGCGGCGGCAACGTAAGCAGCGCGGTATCCTCCGCCGGGGATCAATCGGTTTTCGGCAACGCGACCAAGACGCTCGGCAAGCAGGACTTCCTCACCTTGCTGGTGACCCAGATGCGCTACCAGGATCCCTTGTCGCCCCAGGATAATACCGCGTACGTGGCCCAGCTGGCGCAGTTCTCCCAACTGGAAGGCACGCAGAACATCAACACCTCCATCGACGATCTGAGCAAGAAGATCACCGACCTGGTGGGCAACCAGACGAACAACTCCTCGGCCATCACCAACGCTTCGGCGACCACTCTGATCGGCAAATACGCGCGCGTGAACGCGGAGGACATCGCCTACGTCTCGGGCCAGAACGGCGGGGTCACCCTCAACGTGCATACGGACGCGGGCACGGATCCGGTGCTCTCCATCCTGGATAAGGACGGGGCCATCGTGAACGTGGTGCCCCTGACGCCCGGCAAAGAGGCCCAGGTCAACTGGGACGGTTCGAAAATGGACGGCACCAAGGCCGCGACGGGGAACTACACCTTGAAGGTGACCTCGCGCGACGGGGCCACCCAAGCGGGGTACGCTTATTTCGAGAATAAGGTCAACGGTATTTCGTACACCAAGGACGGGGTGCGGCTGGAGATCAACGGTCAGCAGATCGGCATGGATCAGGTGCTACACGTGGGCGACCAGGCCCTGGCGCCGCAGGAATGATACGGAACGGCAGGGACGCCAGCGCATGAAAAGCATTCGGAGGATAATGATATGTTAAGGTCCCTTTACGCGTCGATTTCGGGTTTGCGCAACAGCCAGATCCGCATGGACACAATCGGTAACAACATCGCCAACGTGAATACCGTCGGCTACAAGTCCTCCCGCGTTACTTTCGAAGAGTCGCTATCCCAGCTGCTCCAGGGGGCATCCCGCGGGGTGGACGGCGGGGGCGGCACCAATCCCATGCAAGTGGGACTGGGCATGAACGTCGGTTCCATAGATACCCGCTTGAGCCAGGGAAACCTGGAATCCACGGGCCTGATTACCGATCTCGCCATCGAGGGCAAGGCCTACTTCGCCGTCTCGGACGGGAACGGGACCTACTATACCCGCAATGGCGCCTTCCAGTTCGACTCGACCGGCCAGATGGTGCTACCCACCAACGGCATGGTGCTGCAAGGCAAGATCGCCGATTCCAGCGGCGGCTTCGGTTCCACCTCCTTGATCGGCAACATCCGCGTGCCGTTCAACGACCAGGCCCCCGCCAAGGCTTCCACCGAAGTCAAGTATGCCCGCAACCTGGATTCCGATTCCATGGCCAAGGGATCGGTCCTGTATACGCAGAAGTTCCTCCATCACGCCCAGACCAACGATCTCGCGGTGGGATTGTCCGATCACGCGGGCAACAGCCTGGGCATGCAGGACGGGGACATCCTGACCTTTTCGGCCACCAACGCCGGCACGGCGGTCACGACCTTCGCCGTCACCGCCACCACCACCATGAAGAACATCACCGACGCGATGACGGCCTTTCTGCGCAGCAACGGAGTGGGCGCCACTACGGCAACGGTGGACATGGTGGACGTGCCGGACGCGGCGCGCGGCGCCATAACCATCTACGGCAACAACGTCCCCATCAACAATTTCCAGGTGACCAGCAACCGCCCCGTCTCCGGCCCCGCGGTGACCAAGGCCTTCGCGGTTCCCACCACCATCGCCGCCGGCACCACGCGCCTCGCGGTGGTGACCGATACCATGCGGGAACCGGCCGTCGCGACCGATTCCTTGAGCCTGCTTTACGACGCCAACGGGAGCGACCTGGGCCTGGAGAACGGCGACCAGATCTCCTTCGGCGGATCCATCGGGGGCGATCCCGCGAACAACGTAACGGCCCTCTCCTACGTGGCCGGCGTGAACGGCGTGGGCGGAACCAAGATGTCCGAGGTACTCGACAAGATCAAGGACAACTTCAAGCTCCCGGACCGCGACGGCACCATCCAGAACAACCTGTCCGTCTCCATGAACACGGCCGGCAGCGACGACAATATCCCGGACGGGTCCATCGTGATCCGGGGCCAACCGGAAACGGCCTTCGCCATCCGCGACGTGTCCATCCGCGCCACGGACTCGAACAATACCAAACCCTCGCCCAACTTCTTCAACACCAACATGAACTCGACGGCCTTGCGCGACGCGACGGACAGCCAAGTAGCCCAAAGCTCCATCACGGTGTACGACAACATCGGCAAGGAGCATGTCGCCACCATGGAATTCACGCCCACCAATACCCCCGGGCAATGGCTGTGGGACATTAAGCTCGCCGGCCAGGAAACCGTCATCAAGGGGCAAAAGGGCAAGCTCACCTTCGGGCAGGACGGCTCGGTCTCATCCTTCACCTTCGACGACGGCAGCTCGAGCATGGAATTCGATCCCCGCAACGGCGCCCCCGACGTGAACCTCCACTTGGGAGTCGGCGGACCGCGCGATTTCACCGGCCTCACCCAGTTCCGTTCCACGACCACGGCCACCGCGGTCTCCCAGGACGGCTATACCATGGGCCGCCTCCGCCAGATTTCCATCGGCGAGGACGGCATCATCTCGGGCTCGTTCACCAACGGCACGACCAAGAATCTCGCCCAGATCATGACCGCCGATTTCACCAATCCCGGCGGGTTGCAAAAGGTCAAGGACTCGGTGTACACCACCAGCTCCAACAGCGGCGACCCCATCTACGCCGCCGCCGGGCCTCAGAGTTCGAGCGTGATCAAGCCCGGCTCCCTGGAGCTATCCAACGTGGAGTTGGCCCAAGAGTTCACGGACATGATTACCACCCAGCGCGGCTACCAGGCCAACGCCCGCGTAATCACGGTCAGCGATAGCTTATTGGAAGAACTCGTGTCGCTGAAGAGGTAATAGCAGGTGGACCCGCATACAGGCGAAGGGCCGGCGCCCGCGGGGAATCCCTCCGGCGCGTTTTCCCTTCCTTTTACCCCCCGCCCCGCCCCCGAGGGTTTTCCGCCCCTGGCGGACGCCCCGGCGCGCAGGCGGCCATCGCCCCGTTCCCCGGCTACCGGAGACTTCCCGCTTCCAGGGCTCGACGTTTGGTCGCTCGATTCCCGCCGGAAAACCTTGCGCGGGGCCTGGCGTTTCTGGTCATTGAAATCACGCGCCCTGCTAAGGTAGAATGGGAACCGGGAAACCGCGGCCATGATCCAAGTAACGAAGCTCAACGGCGAAACCATCATGGTCAATGCGGACCATATTGAAACCTTGGAGGCGCATCCCGACACCACCTTGGTGCTCCAGAACGAGAAACGGATCGTGATCAAGGATTCCGTGGCCGACGTGGTGCGCAAGATCATCGAGTACCAGCGGAGCATCCGTACGGGACCGCGAATGGACGTGGGCGACGGCCCCGGCGAAGGGACGGTTTGATCCGGCATGGCTGAAGAGAAAACGAAGACGGAAGAGAAAGGCAAGGACGGGGCCGCCAAGGACGGGGCCGCCAAAGCCGCCAAGAAGCCGTTCAACAAGAAGATCCCCATCATCGCCGGCGTCATCGTGGCCGATCTCCTCATCATGGGCGGATTGGGGATGTTCATCGTGGGCAAGCTCAAGAAGCCCGCCGAAGCCGATCCCGCCATCGAGGCGATCAAGAAGCAGGAAGAAGACGAGGCGGAAAAGAAACGGAGCCTCACCAAGATAGGCATGGTCCTGCCCAAGCCGCTGCCTTTCACGGTCAACGTACCGGGCGCTCCCGGCCAATCGCATTACCTGAAGTGCTCGATCCAGCTGGAGTGGGACGGCCTGGAACCGGCCGGCGGAGGCGGCGAAGGCAAAGGCCCCGGTCTCGACGAAACCGGCAAGGAAATCGAGAGGCGCATGCCCAAGATCACCGACATCATCATCAACATCCTGAGCGCCCAATCCTATGACGAACTGCTTAGGCCCGCGGGCAAGCAGAAGATGAAAGAGGCCATCGTCACCGAGATCAACGCCATCCTGCCCGAGCCGCATATCGACCCCAAGGAGGAGGAGAAGCGGAAGAAGGATCCGCATGCCGAGCCGCCTCCATCGGGCAAGCTGCGTAACGCTTTTTTCACCGAGTTCATAGTCCAGTAGCGGAACCTAAGGCCACCATGAGCGACATCCTATCCCAGGAAGAGGTCGACGCCCTCCTCAACGCGGTTTCCACCGGGAGCCTGGTGCCGGACTCCGGTTCCGATAAGGCCTCCGGCGGCGATTCGTCCGGATCTTCGGATGACGAGCCGAGCGAGAAATCCGTCATCCTCTACGACTTCCGCCGCCCCGATCGCGTTTCCAAGGATCAGATGCGGACGCTGCAGAACCTGCACGACGGGTACGCGCGCCTGCTTTCCACCACGCTCAGCTCGTACCTGCGCACCCTGGTCGAGATCGACATCGTTTCGGTGGATCAGCTCACCTATTCCGAATTCATGATGTCCATCAGCAACCCCAGCTGCATCTACGTCTTCCAGATGGAGCCGCTGGAAGGCGCCGCCATCTTCGAAGTCAATCCCAGCCTGGTGTTTTTCATCGTGGACCGCCTGTTCGGCGGGCAGGGCAAGCCCTCGGAACACAACCGCGAGCTTACCGATATCGAGAAGAACGTGCTCACCAAGATCGTGGAACGGGCGCTCCTCAACCTGAAAGAGGTCTGGGAGCACGTCGGCATCTTCACCCCCAAGATCGAGAGCTACGAGACCAATTCCCAGTTCGTGCAGATCGCCCCGCCCAACGAGACCGTCATCCTGATCTCGCTGGAAGTGCGGATGAAGCACGGCTCGGGACTGATCTCCCTTTGCTTCCCTTACATGCTGTTGGAATCGGTGATCACCAAGCTTTCGGGCGAATCGTGGATCTCGGGCCAACGCACCACCACCCAGGAAACGCGCCGGCTCATCGAAACCGAACTGGGAACCACGGAGCTAGGGGTTACGGCGGTGATCGGCGACACCAGCCTTTCCATCCGCGATCTATTGCAATTGCAGAACGGCGACGTGGTGGTGCTCGACAAACTGGCGCAAACCGACCTGGCCGTGAAGGTCGGGGACAAACCGAAATTCCTGGGGAAGGTGGGGATCGTGGGCCGCAACAAGTGCATCCAGATCAACGCCCTCATCGACCGGGAGGTAGGGGAAGATGGCTGAAGAAGGACCGCTGAGCCAGGCCGATATCGACGCGCTCACGGCGGGCCTGCTGGGCGACGCCGGCGGCTCCGCGTTCAATCCCGACGCCCTCCGGCCCGAGGCCGAGGTCATCCTGGAGCAGGCCGCGGCGGTGCTCGGGACCCTGCTCAACCGGCATGCCAGCATCGCCGTGCGCGATATCCGCGAGGCGGAAGCCCGCGCCCTCGCCGAAGGCTTGGACGAAGAGGGGCTTATCGTGCGGCTCGCCTTCGAACACGGCTTGCCGGGAGAACTTTGCCTGCTGGTGCGGAAGGAAACCGCCGCGCGCCTTTCCGGGCTGATGATGGGCGGCGACGGGAACGCAGCGTACAAGGACGAAGACTCCGACGCGCTTAACGAATTCGGCAACCAGTTCATGGGGGCCCTTTGCACCGCCCTGGGCGCGCGCCACGGGACCACGGTTTCGAGCAAGCAGGCCCAGACCGCGCCCTTCGTTCCCGAAAACCCTCCCTTCGATTTGACCGGCGGCGCCATCGTGGATGCGGACTTGTCCCTGGAAGGCGCCCCGGACGCCCTTTTCCGGCTGCTGGTATCCTCCGATTTGGCCGCCAAACTGGGAGGCAACGGATCCTCGGGCTCGTCAGCGGCCGAGGAAAACCCGCTGGCCAGCCTGAGCGGCTTCGATACATCCTTGGCGCGGACCATGGAGGACAGCCCTCCCAACATCCAGATGCTCCTGGATATCAACCTCAACGTCACCATCGAACTGGGCCGCACCCGGCTTTCCATCCGCAAGATCCTGGAGTTGGGCCCGGGCTCCATCATCGAGCTCGATCGGCTGGCCGGCGAACCGGTGGATTTGCTGGTGAACGACAAGGTGGTAGCCAAGGGCGAAGTGGTGGTGGTGGACGAGTATTTCGGCATCCGCATCATCTCCCTGGTTTCCCCCGAGGAGAGGATTAAGCAGCTCAAATGACGCGCGCCCGGGCCGTATTCGCCTTCGCCCTTCTCGGCGCATCCCTATCCGTTCTCGCCGGCCAGCCCAGATCCTTGTACGCGGCGCCCGCGCGGGCCTCCGCGGCCAACGAGGCCGCCGAAGCTCCCGCGTCTTCCGCCTCCGAACCCTCTGCGCCGACTCCGGCCATGGAGGAGAAATTCCGCAAGCTCCAGCAGGAAATGCAGTCCAATCCCGCGGCGGCCCCCCCTACGTCCGGGGCCCAGGCGCCTGCCGCGGACGATGGCAGATCCGTAGGCGGGATCGCCCTGCAGATCCTCTTCGGCCTGGCCTTCGTGCTGCTTCTGGCGGTGGTTTCCATCCGCGTCCTCAAGCGTTTGCAGGGCCGCCTGCTCACGCGGCCGGGTCCCGGCGGGGACCTGCTGGAAGTGCTGGAAACCTGCCACCTAGGTCCACAACAAAAAGTGGTCGCCATACGCATGCATGACGAGATAAGCGTGCTGGGGGTGTCCAAGGAAGGCATCCGCCTGTTGACCGTTCTCAAGCATCCCGCGGAGGAAATCCGCCAGGCCCGCCAGGGGGGGAATCCCGCGGCCTTCTCGGACAACCTGAACAAGCTGCTGGAACGTTTCAAGAAACCGAAAAAGGTTTCCGACTTGCTCGACGAGGCGCAGGCATGAGGCCGGGCCTATCGGGATTATCGGAGCGAACCGCAGGGAACTTGAAGGAAATTTCCGGAACCGAAGCGGCCGCGAGCGGGAACGATCGCGCAGCGATCGGAAAGGAGAGTGGTACGACCGAGAGCCAGCGCGGCGCCGCGCCGGTGAAGTCCGCGCGCTCATGGTGCCTGTCCGCCCAGGCCCAGGTCCTTCCCAAGCTTTCGGTCGGCTTCGACAAGGCCGCCGGGCCCCAGGACGTGGCCGTCACCCTCGAGTTGGTGGCGATGCTCACCGTTCTCAGCCTGGCGCCCTCCATCCTCATCATGATGACCTGCTTTACGCGCATCGTGGTGGTGCTGACGTTCCTCAAGCAGGCCTTGGGCACCCAGAACGCGCCGCCCAACCAGATGCTGATGGGCCTTTCGCTGTTCCTGACCTTCTTCATCATGGGCCCCACCTTCAACCGGGTCAACGATGAGGCCTTGCAGCCCTACCTGGCCAAGAAGATCGATTACAAGGTGGCCATCGATAAGGGCATGGCGCCCATGCGCGAGTTCATGCTCAAGCAGGTGAACGAGAAGGACCTGGCCCTGATGGTTCGCATCAGCCGCTCCCCCACCCCCAAGAACGTGGAGGAGCTGAGCAACACGACCCTCATTCCCGCCTTTTGCATCAGCGAGCTCCGCTCGTCCTTCATCATAGGGTTCCTCATCTACATCCCGTTTCTGGTCATCGACATGGTGGTTTCCTCCGTGCTCATGTCCATGGGCATGATGATGTTGCCTCCCGTGATGATCTCCACCCCTTTCAAACTCATCCTTTTCGTGCTGGTCGATGGTTGGAACCTGGTCATCCAGCAGTTGGTGACGAGCTTCCGCTGAGGTCCCGATGAACGAAATCATGATCATCGATCTGGGGCGCAAGACCCTGATGATGGTGCTGCTGCTGAGCGGCCCCATGCTGATCCTGTCCCTGGTGGTCGGCCTTGCCGTCAGCGTATTCCAGGCGGCCACGCAAATCTCGGAAATGACCCTGACCTTCATACCCAAGCTGGTGGCCATGGGGGCGGCCCTGCTTATCTTCCTGCCCTGGATGCTTCAGCTCTTCAAGGGGTTTTTCGTCGAGCTCCTGGACATGATCCCGACCCTGTTGCGATGAGAAAAAAGGGTAAAGGGTAAAGGGTACAGGGTAAAGAGAGTGCAGATTACACCTACTTCCGAAACCCTTAACCCTTTACCCTGTACCCTTAACCCTAACAACGAATGACCACCCCCATCCCTCCGAGTCCCTTCGACGGCATCCCCGCCCTCCAGGACTTCACCACCGGCCAAATCGAAATCTGGCTGCTGGTCCTCCTGCGGGTCAGCGTGCTGGTTTTCCTCATGCCCATCCTCATCACCGACGACGTGCCGACGCGTTTCAAGGCGGCGCTTTCCTTCTTCCTCAGCATCATCCTCTTCCCCGCCCTTCCGCAAACCGCCATCGCCATTCCCGGCAACCTGGCGGCCTACATCTTCCTGGCCCTGAAGGAGATCTACATCGGGGCGGTGATGGGATTCGCCGGGACCTTCATCTTCGCGGGGCTGCGCTTCGCGGGCTCGTGGATCGATTCCGAGACGGGGTTCAACATGACCCAGATCTTCAATCCCATGGCGGGGGAAGAAGATACCCCGCTGGCCCACCTGATCTTCATCTTGTTCATCCTGATGCTGTTGGCCGGCGGCGGGCACGCCTTCTACCTGCAAGCCATGGCGGAGTCCTTCCGGCTCATCCCGCTTACGAGCGCGCATATGGCCTCGGGGAACATGGTCGCCGCCTTCGCCGCCATGACCGCCGAATCCTTCCTATTGGGGATGAAAACGGCGGCTCCCGTGATCGCCACCTTGTTCGTATCGTCCATCGCGTTGGCCATGATCGCGCGCATCATGCCGCAAATGAACGTTTGGATGGTCGGCATGCCCATGAAGATCGCCCTGGGGATGCTGACCCTCATGTTCGCCCTGCCCATGATGTGGCAGGCCTTCGCCAAGCAGCAAGCCGGGCTGCAAGCCTATTGGATCGGGCTCATGCGCCTGATGGGAGGCGCCTAAGTGGCCGCCGAAGACGACGGGAAAACAGAAGACCCGACAGGCAAAAAGGTTTCCGAAGCGCGCAACAAGGGCATGATCGGCAGAAGCTCGGACTTCCAGTCCGCGCTGATCATGCTGGCGGGGACCTGCATGATCTGGATGTATTCGGATCGATTGGTCGCCGGCATGCGCAATACCATGGTGGAAAGCTTTATGGCCATCGGGAATTTCGAATCCATCCCGGGGCGCTTCTTCTCCCTCGGCCAACAGGCCTTCATCGGGATCCTCAAGCTTCTTATCCCCGTGGTCGCGGGTATCACCCTGGTTTCGCTCACCTCTAGCGTCGCGCAGGTGGGCCTCCTGTGGTCGTGGGAGCCGCTGGGGCCCCACTTCGGGAAGATCTTTTCCCTGAGCGGCCTGGGGAAGCTGTTCTCGCCCTCCTCCTTCGTGGAAATCCTCAAGAGCGTGGCCAAGATGCTCGTCATCGGATTGGTCGCCTACAAGGTGGTGGCCTCGCATTACGGGAAATACCTGATGCTGGCGGACATGTCCTTGGGGCAATTCTGCCAGATGCTCTTCTCCGTAAGCGTGGAGATCATCATCAAGTCCGCGCTCGTGCTGCTGGCCATCGGCGTCGCCGACCTGGTTTACCAGAAGCGGAAGGTCCATAGCGAACTGAAGATGTCCAAATCCGAAGTGAAGGACGAGGCCAAGCAGTCCGAAGGCGATCCCCACATCAAGGGAAAGATCAAGACCCTGCGCCTGCAGATGCACCGCAATTTCATGATGAAGGAGTTGCCCAAGGCGACGGTGGTGATCACCAACCCCACCTTCATCGCCATCGCCATCCGTTACCGCCAAGGCGAGGATCAGGCCCCGGTGGTGGTGGCCAAGGGTAAGCGCCTGATCGCCGAGCGCATCCGCGACATGGCCAGGAAGAACGATATCCCCATCGTGGAGGATAAGCCTTTGGCGCGCGGCATGTACGATCTGGCGGAGCCGGGCGAGCAGATTCCCGAGGAATTCTTTGCCGCGGTAGCGGAAATTTTGGCCTACGTGTACAGCCTGAAAGGGACTTCCGTGGGTTGACCGCGGCTTTACCGCTGAGGGCGGGATCGCCCAAAACAAACCGGTTGAAGGATCGCGTGAACCTTACCGGGGCTCCCGGCCTCCCCTCCCGCCCCAAATACCCCCAAGCCCCAAGTCCGGCATCGGGTTTGCTCAACGGGCAGTAGGTCGATCTTCCGATCATCGGCAGTTAGCCACGGGAACTTGAGGGATATGTCCGCAGCGACGCAAACGAAGAAGGTAGGCGGGGTCCTGGTAGCCAACAAGGACCTGATCATCGCCATGATCCTCATCGCCGTCATCGCGATGATGATCATCCCCTTGCCGCCCATCATCCTCGACGTGCTCCTGACGGTGATGATTTCCCTGGCCATCATCATCATGCTCATCTCGATGTACATCGACAACGTGCTCGATTTCTCGGTGTTCCCGGGCATGCTGCTCATCATCACCCTGTTCCGCCTGGGGCTCAACGTGGCCACCACCCGGCTGATCCTGACCGAAGGCGAGGCGGGCAGCGTCATCCATACCTTCGGGACCTTCGTGACCAAGGGCAACATGGTGGTCGGGACCATCATCTTCATCATCCTGGTCATCATCCAGTTCGTGGTCATCACCAAAGGCGCGGGACGTATCGCCGAAGTGGCCGCCCGCTTCACCTTGGACGCCATGCCCGGTAAGCAGATGGCCGTTGACGCCGACCTGAACGCCGGCATCATCACCGAAGCCGAGGCCAAGGAACGGCGGCGCAACATCGGCCGCGAAGCCGACTTCTACGGCGCGATGGACGGCGCCAGCAAGTTCGTGCGCGGCGACGCCGTCGCCGGCATCATCATCACGGTGGTCAACATCATCGGCGGCTTCATCGTGGGCATGACCATCCAGGATCTATCCTTCCAGGATTCCCTCAAGCGCTTTACCATCCTGACCATCGGCGACGGCCTGGTGACCCAGATGCCGGCGCTGATGATCTCGACGGCCTCGGGCATCATCGTGGCGCGCGCGGCCAGCAAGCAGAACCTGGGCGAAGAAGTGATCGCGCAGCTTTCCCAAAGCACCAAGGCCATGTATACCGGAGCCGGCTTCATGGGCGTCACCGCCCTCATCCCCGGCATGCCCACCTTCCCCTTCCTGCTGCTGGCCGTCGCCGTGGGAGGCGCCGCCTTCCTGGTCTCCAAGAAGAAGACGGTGACCAAGGCGGCTGAAGAAACCGCCAAGGAAAAGAAAGCGGAAGAGAAGGAGGCGTCCGCGTCGGACAAGATCGAATCGTACCTGCAAGTGGATCAGATGGAGCTGGAAATCGGCTACGGCCTCATCTCCCTGGTGGACGTGCACCAAGGCGGCGACCTGCTGGAGCGCATCACCATGCTGCGGCGCCAGTGCGCCACCGAGATCGGCGTCATCGTCCCGCCCATCCGCATCCGCGACAACATCCAGCTCAAGGCCAACCAATACGTGGTCAAGATCAAGGGCATCGAAGTCGGGGGCGGCGAGCTGATGACGGGATGCTTCCTGGCCATGGACCCGGGCGGCACCAGCCAGAAGATCCAAGGCATCCCTACGGTTGAGCCCGCCTTCGGCCTGCCGGCCATCTGGATCACCAGTTCGCAGAAGGAAGCCGCCGACATCGCGGGCTACACCGTGGTGGAGCTGCCCGCGGTGATCGCCACCCACCTGACCGAGATCATCCGCAACCATGCCGGCGAGATCCTCACCCGCCAGGACGTGAAGTCGCTGGTCGAGAACACCAAGGCGACCAACGCAACCGTAGTGGAAGAACTCATCCCGGGCCTCCTGGGCATCGGCGAATTGCAGCGCGTGCTCATCAACCTGCTCAACGAAAAGGTTTCCATCCGCGACCTGGGCACCATCCTGGAAGCCATGGCCAACGCCGCCAAGATATCGAAGTCGGAAGCCTTCCTCACCGAACAATGCCGCCAGGCGTTGGCGCGCCAGCTTTGCACGGTCTATAAGGATGCTACCGATTGCATCCACGTGATCAGCCTGGAGCCGAAGCTGGAGCAAATGCTCGAAGCCTCGGTGCAGAATACCGAGCGCGGGCCCCGCCTGGTGATACGGCCCGAGCTGGTGGGCCGCATGGTGGGCCGCCTTACCGCTCTGGTGGAGCGCATGGTGGCCCAGAACATGCAGCCCGTGCTGCTCTGCTCCCCGGGCATCCGCTTCCAGTTGCGCAAGATCCTGGAAGGCTCTTTCCCCAACCTGGCGGTGATCAGCTACAGCGAAATCGCCAGCGGGGTAAACGTGAAAGCGACCGGGACCGTGATCCTGGGCGATAACGAAGGATAACGAAGGTTGAATGCCATGAAGATGAAGACGTTCCAAGCCGACACCATGCAAGAGGCCCTCAACCTCGTGAAGGACGAGATGGGGCCCGATGCCGTGATCCTGAAATCGCGGCGTACGACCCGCAGGGTGGGCGTCAAGCTGCAAGCCTGCTTCGAGGTGACCGCCGCGCTGGAAGAACCCTTGACCAACCGCGCCCCGGCCCAGCCCGCGCGTCCCGAACCCCAGCCCGCCCGTCCTTCGCCTAGGCCCATGCAGGGCCGCATTCCTCCCGCTTCCCAATACGATTGGCGCGGCAGCCTGCGCCGCGTCGAAAACGATTCCGCCGCGGAAACCGCTACTCCCGCCGAGGCAATCCGCGCCGCCCGGGCCGGCGCCCGTTCCGGCGAATCCGATCGCCGCGTCACCCCCATATCCGCCCCTCCCGGTTCGGAACGCCGCGCTCCCTCCGCGCCCGTCCGCTCGGCCGCGCGCGGCAACGATATCGCATCCCGGAACGAAGCCGATGCCGAGGCCGATCGCAAGGTGATCGAGATGCTGCGGGGCGAGTTGAAGGCCCTGCAGGAAAAATCCGAGATGCCGGCGCGGGAACTGAAGGACCTCAAGAACGAAATCAAGGCCATGATGGAATCGGCCGCGGCCCGCGTGGCCGCTTCCCATTCCCAACCCACCCCCGCCCCGCGCCAATTCGGGCGCGCCATCTCGCCGGCGGCGACTTGGATCACCAGCGCCGAAATGCAGGCCCTGCAGGACGGCCTGGTGGAATTGGAGATGGAACCCTCCCTGGCCGCCGAGGCCGCCGGTACCGCCTTCGCGGCCATGCGCGCGGCTACGCCAGTCGAACTGGCCGGAGCGCCCGCGGGCGAACGCGAAATCGAATTCCTCACGCGGGCCCTCACCGAACGCATCCGCGTCTCCGGCGGCATCCGCCTGCATGCCGGGCGCCCCACCACGGTGGCGTTGGTAGGCCCCACCGGCGTGGGCAAGACCACCACTTTGGCCAAGCTGGCCGCGCTCGCCAAGATCCAGCAAGGCAAAAAGGTCGGCATCATTTCCGCCGACAGCTTCCGCATGGGCGCCAACGAGCAGTTGGAAATCTTCGGCCGTACCGCCGGTATCCCGGTGAAATCGGTTTTCTCCCCGGAGGACGTGGCCAAGGCCCAGCGCGAATTCGCCGATCGCGATCTGATCCTGGTGGACACCGCCGGCCGCAGCCATGGCCATAAGGAGATGTGGCGCGAACTCCAGGGCCTGTTGCACTGCCTCGCCCCCGACGAAATCCATCTGGTATTGTCCGGGCCCACGCGCATGCGCGAACTGTGGCACCAATACGGGCTGTACCGCGATCTCGGCGCCTCCAGCCTCATCTTCACCAAACTGGACGAATGCCTTTCCCTCGGGTGCATGTATAACCTGGCGCGCCGGGCCGAGACGCCGGTCGCGTACCTCTGCAACGGCCAGGTCATTCCCGATCATATCCTGTTGGCGCGGCCGGATTTGCTGGCCGGCGCCCTCGCAGAAGCCGCCCGCGCCGCCTTGCCGACCGCGGTACCGGCCCGTTCCGCCGCATCCATGGCCTCTTCAGGGTCTGGCACGGCCACCTTGGTCGCGGGCGCGACGCGCTTCGCCGCCGGCGCGCATGCATGAAAAAACGCAAACCCCTGCCTACCCAGGATGCCTCGCAATGGCCGGGCTCAGTGCAACGGCCGCGGGTCGCATCGCGAACCCGGGGGTTGCGAAGGCAACCCCTTGTCAAAGCGGGCGGGCGGGGTCCATAATCAACCGTAAGCGGATTTGGAGGAACTTGAATGGACGCCTTGTCCATCGCCAAAGCGATAACGCGAACCGTC
The DNA here is from genome assembly GCA_019509785.1 of Fibrobacterota bacterium. Lineage (NCBI taxonomy): Bacteria > Pseudomonadati > Fibrobacterota > Fibrobacterota bacterium. The sequence goes on from JAEKLQ010000065.1 coordinate 19,888, forward strand.
CTGATGGCCCTGGTGCTGGCCGTGGTCGGTTTCTCCCTGTTGCTGGCCCCCCAGATCGACGTATCCCAGATCGTATTCGCCCTGGCTAAAGGCCTCCTGACCTTCCTGTTCGGCTGGATCTTCATCCTGATCCTGACGGACACCCTCGTCAAATCGATCGTATCCTCGGCCCTGGAGGCCCGGGCCACCCGCAAGGACGGGGGGATGCTGTTCTACTTCCTTAAGCCCGATCCGGGCGAACTGCTGGAGGCCGACGGTAGGACGCCGGCCAAGGCGGATACACATAAAGCGGTTCCCGCCTCCGAAGGCCAGGCATGACCTTCGGCGCTGATCAGAACCCGAAAGACGAAGCCGCCTGATGCCCGACTTGAACGGATTGTGGACCGAATTCCGGGCCACGGGTAGCAAGGCCGCGAAGGATAAGCTCCTGGTGGAGTACGCCGGCCTGGTCAAGTACATCGCCCAACGCGTTTCCATGAACCTGCCCGCCTCGGTCGAATTCGACGATCTCGTGGGCGCGGGCATCATGGGCCTGGTGAAGGCCGTGGAGATGTTCGAGCCGGAACGCGGCCTCAAGTTCGAGACCTTCGCCACCCATAAGATCCGCGGGGCCATCCTGGACGAATTGCGCGCGCTGGACTGGGTGCCGCGCTCGGTGCGCCAGAAGAACAAACTGCTGCAGAAGGCCTATGCCAAGCTCGAGAACGTTCTGGGCCGCATGCCTTACGACGACGAGGTGGCCGCGCACCTGAACCTTTCCCCCACCGAATTCGAGGAGATGCTCAGCGACGTGGCCCCGGCCACCATCCTCTCCCTGGAAGAGGCCCTGCCCGATCGCGGCGACGAGAACAAATCCCTCAGCCTTATCGACACCATCGAGGATCCCCAAGGAACCAATCCCCTCAAGGAAATCGGCTACCAGGAAGTGAAGCGGATCCTCAAGGAGACCATCGCGCAGTTGCCCGAGAAGGAAAAGCTGGTGGTGGCCCTTTACCATTACGAGGAACTGACCCTGAAGGAAATCGGCGAGGTGCTGAACCTCACGGAATCGCGCGTCTCCCAGATCCACTCCAAAGCCATGCTCAAGCTCAAGGCCAAGCTCCTCCAGAAGATCAACGCCTGAGGCGCTTAAGCCATGTCCGCCCTGCCTGTAGAGCAAGCCAAACGCGTCAAGCGGATCACCGACTCCCTCATCTCCCTTCCCACCTTGCCCACCGTGGTGGCCAAGATGCTGGAGCTGGTGGACAATCCCAAGACCTCGGCTTCGTCACTGGCGATGCTGATCAGCCGCGATCAGGTGCTCACCGCGAAGATCCTGAAGCTGGCCAACTCCAGCTTCTACGCCTTCCCCCGGCAGATCGCCACGGTGAAGTTGGCCCTGGTGGTATTGGGTTTCGAGGCCGTTAAGGAAATGGCGCTTTCCTTCTCCGTATTGAGTTCCTTCAAGGGCGAGAACAACAAGCATTTCGACCTCAGCCTGTTCTGGCAGCACTCCGTGTCGGTCGGAGCCAGCACCCGCATGTTGGCGCGCGAGACCTGCTATCGACTGGCCGGGGAAGCCTTCGTGGCCGGGCTGTTGCATGATATCGGCAAGATCGTGCTCAACCAATACCTCCCCAAGGAATTCGCCGAGATCCAGGCCCGCGTATTCGAAGGCGGGGAAAACTGCGCGCAGGCCGAGAAGGCGGTGATCGGGGCGACCCACGCCGAAGTGGGCGCGTGGTTGGCGGAGCGCTGGAACCTACCCGTGGCCCTGGTGGAGGGCATCCGTTGGCACCAGAATCCCGAGCAATGCCCGCGCAATCCGGAACTCCCCTTGCTGGTCTACCTGGGCGATTACCTGTCGGCCAAGTGCGGCTTGGGAAAGAGCGGATCGCCCGGGCTCGACGCCCTTCCGGAAGCGGTCGCGGAGATGGCCCGCAGGATCTTAGGGCTGACCCCCGAAAGCCTGGAGCTTTTCCAGGCGAACCTCTACGCCGAGTACGATAAGGCCAGCAGCTTCATGGCGGAGGCCGCGTGAGCGATCTGCTCAAGGACATCGATAGCCTCAAGGCGGGACTGGTCGAGGGGCGGGATCTCGCCGAGCTGAACTTCGATTCGCCGGAGGTCTCGGCGTTGGCCGGCGCCTTGGCCAAACGCGATTCCCGCGAACGCCGCCGCATCCGCGCCGCGGGCGCTTCGCTGAACAAGGTCCGCATCGAGAAGGACCAATACAAGTCATCGCTTTCCGAGCTCCAAAAAATCCTGGACCTGTGCCGGGTCATCGCCAGCTCGCAGGACCTGAAGGACATCCTCCATCATCTGGTTTTCCTCTTGAGCGAAATCCTGCCATCGCGGGGATGCGCCGTCTTCGTGGGGGACGGCGGTTTCGCTTCCCCTGGAACCGCGCCCCTGTTCGCCAGCAATTTCACGCCCCAACTGCAACAGATACTGGCGCAGCACTACGAGGAAGGCATCATCCGCTGGATCCTGCAAGAGAAGCGCGTCTGCCTCATCCCCAGCTTCGAGGATCGGCCCGGCGAAGGCGGCGGCGATTTCGCCGTCATCCCCCTCCACGATAACGATCGTAACCACGGCTTCGTTTGGATCGCCTGCACCCTCAAGCAGGAAGAGGTGACCGCGGAGACCGTCAACCTCATCTGGGTGCTCTCCTCCCAGGCTTCCATCGCCATCATGAATTGCCTGCACCGGGAGCGCATGGAAGAGAAGCTGAACGAACTCAAGCTTCTCACCTCCATCAACGCCCTGGGCCACGGGCGCGAAGACGGCATGGAAGCGGCCGGCGCCCTGCGCGCCTTCTTCCGTGAATTCCAAAAGCTCATCGCCCGCGAGCTCCGGCTGGACCAAGGATTCCTGCTCTTCCCCGACGACGCGGCCTCCGCCGATAACGATCCCCGGCCGCCGCCCATCGACGGAGCGCCTTTCCTGGAGCATGCCGAAACGCGCAAGCTACTGCGCCTGGCCGAAGGAGAACATTTGCGTTTGGAGGCGGGGGATTTCTTCCTGACCGCTTACCCGCGCATGGCCAAGGCCCTGGCCTCCCACGGTTTGGCAATCCTTTCCCTTTCCCCCGACGCGGGACGCGGCGCCTTCCTCCTCATCCGCTTGTCCGCCGAGGAAACGCAACGCATGCCGGCCCTGCAAAACCTGCTCCAGGCGGTCGCCTCGCAGGCGCGCGTGGTGGCCGAGAACATCGACCTGTACGATTCGCTCCTGGCGGCCAACCGCAATCTCACCGCCATGCAATGGCAACTGGTCCATTCCGGCAAGATGGCAGCGGTGGGCCAACTCGCCGGCGGCGTGGCCCACGAGATCAATAACCCGCTCCAGATCATGCTGGGCCGCATCCAGATGATCCAGATCATGGCAGGGGACGACAAGACAGCGGCCGATCCAGGGAAAATCAAGGAAGAGCTCCGCCTGGTCACCGATGAAGTGCTGCGCATCCGCGATATCGTACGCAACCTGCTCGACTTCTCCCGGCAAGGCAAGCGCGAGGCCGCCCTCACCCCGCTCAGCCTGGACGACGCCATCAAGGACGTGCTGGCCTTGCTTCGCCACCAACTGATCTCGAACCAGGTGGAAGTGCGCCTATCCCTGGGCGGGACGCAAGGGTCGTACGTGCTGGGCAACCGCAATCAATTGAAGCAGGTATTCATCAACCTGATGATGAATGCCATCCACGCCATGGAGAAGGAACCGCGGGTCCTGGAAATCGCCACCGCGGAGCGGGACGGCATGGTGGTGGCGACGGTGCGCGACAGCGGCGTGGGCATCGCCCGCGAGGATCAGGAACGGATCTTCGAACCCTTCTTCAGCACCAAGCCGATGGGAACCGGGCTGGGTTTATCCATCAGCTACGGGCTGATCAAGGATCATAAGGGGACCATCGAAGTGGAGAGCCAACAGGGCCGGGGCACGTGCTTCACCATCCGCATCCCGCGGGTGTCGGACCAAGCCCGCGGATACAATCTGTTGGTCGGTTGAGGGCGAAGCTAGGGGCGCTTAGAGGTCGGACCCGATCGACCAGTCCTCGAGGGCCCGCTGCACGTTTTCCGTAAGGATCGATGGCGTAAACGGCTTTTGCAGGAAGCCCGCCATCATCTCCTGCACTTCCTTTTGGATCTTCGCCCCGCCGCGTTCCTCACAATATTCCAGCGGGTAGCCCGAGGTATAGAGGACGCGCATATGCGGCCGGTCGTGGCGCAGGCGCTTCGCGAGGTCATGGCCGTTCATGCGATCTTCCAGCTCCACGTCGGCCAGCAAGAGATCGATGTCGCCGGCGTGGGCGGCGCTCATTTTCAGGGCTTGGGCCCCCGATTCGGCGGCCAGCACCGAGTAACCGCCCATTTCCAGGACCTTGGCCATCAAACGCATGACCTGGTCTTCGTCTTCCACCAGCAATACGGTTCCGATCATGGGGAAAGCATAGCATAGAGGGGATCCGGGATCCAGCAGAAGGAAGGCCCCACAAAATCCGCATCCGCCCGCCGCAAAGTTTATCTTCGCAGTTAGAATCCCGAAGGGAAATCCAATGGAAGCAGCCAAGCCTTCTGGAATGCACAAGCCTTCCGAAACCGTCATCCTGGTGGTTGAGGATGACGAATCCCTGCTCAGGCTTTCCACCCACGTGCTGGAAATGGCCGGATACCGGGTCATTCCGATGCCGGAAAGCGAATCCGCATTGCATCGGGCCAAGAGCCGGCGCGACGAAACCATCCATATCCTGCTTACCGACGTGCGCATGGATCCGCATATGAGCGGCGCCCGTCTGGCCCATTTGCTGCGCCAGGAGCGCCCTGACCTCAAAATCATCTATATGACCGGGTTCCCGGCCAGCGAAATCGTTCTCAAAGAGGCCACGGGGGGCCAGGCCGCGCTCCTGCGCAAACCATTCACCCCCACCGTGCTGCTGGATGCGGTCCGCAAATGCCTTGACCCTACCCCCGCCCCGATCGCAACCACGCATCCTCCCGCCTCATAAGGGCCCCACCCCTCCAAGGCCCAAGCTGACGTCTTTTCGGGCCCGGAGGTTCCGCTCCCGGGCGGAGCCCCTTTTTTTCGACGCTCCCAGCCTATTGCCCCTTCCGCCGTGCCGGCCCTATGATGGAGATGAAAGCGATTCACCTCGGCCGCGAAATACATCATGCTGAAACCGTTCAAAAAAGAAGGCAAGTGGGGCTTTTGCGACGAGCATAATCATGCCGTCATCCCGCCCCGCTATGCCTTGGCTTCGCGCTTTTCCCAAGGCCTCGCCGCCGTGGCCGTTCCGGGCCCCACCGCCAAGTCCTGGGGCTACATCGGCGAAAGCGGCGAGATCGCCATCGCCCCGCGGTTCCAGGAAGCGATGGATTTCCATGAAGACTTGGCCGCGGTACGGCCCGACCCGGCCGAGTCCAGCGGCCATTCGGGATGGGGTTACATCGATCGCAACGGATCGTTGGTCATCGCGCCCCGCTTCGACAAGGTGGGCGAATTCTCCGAAGGCCTGGCCGTGGTCTGGAAGGACGGCAAGGCCGGCTACCTCGATCACGACGGAAGCACCGCCATCGAACCGCAGTACGCCCATGCCGATCCTTTCCATGAAGGCTTGGCCCGCGTGCGCCTCTCCGACGGCTCCTGGACGCATATCGATAGGCACGGCCGCCCGCGCCATCCCGGTTGCCCCGCGGCCGAGTCCTACTCCGGCGGCCTGGCCGCCGTAAAGCTTTCCGCCGAAGGGCCCTGGGGCTACATGGACGCGGACGGCATCCCCGTCATCCCTCCCGCTTTCGCCAAGGCGCATCCTTTCCAGGAAGGCCGCGCCCGCGTGCTGGTGGGAGTCTATCCCCACGGCAAATACGGTTTCATCGACAAAAAAGGATCCCTGGTGATCCCGCCGCGCTGGCACGAGGCCGAGGATTTCCAGCAAGGCATGGCCCGCGTGAAATTCCTGGGCGGCGATTGGCGCCATCTGGACGTGTCCGGAGGCATGCTCATCCATCCCGGGCATCGCGACCATCTGCTTTTCTCCGAGGGCCGCGCGCGCACCTTGGTGGACGGCAAATGGGGTTTCGTGGACAGGAGCTACGGCTTCGTGATCCCCCCGCGCTACGACGAGGCCGGGCATTTCTACCAAGGCCTGGCTTCGGTCAAGATGGACGCGGCGCGTCCCACCGATGATCCGGATCTGGACATGCCCCGCACCGAGCTCCCGGCCAAACCGCGTTGGGGCTACATCAATGCCGATGGCGCCATCGCCATCGCGCCGCGCTTCCTGATGGCGGGATCCTTCAGCGAGAAATTGGCGGCGGTGAAGGTGAACGGGTTCTTAGGGCTGTCCATCAAATGGGGATATATCGATGCCGGCGGGGCCATGGTCATCAAACCCGCTTTCGATTTCGCCTATCCCTTCGCCGAGGGGTTGGCCCGCGTGAACATGGGCGGCAAGGCATCGACGGCGGGAATCCGCGGAGGGCGCTGGGGCTTCGTGGACAAAACCGGACAATACGTCATCAAGCCCCAATTCGAATACGTCTCCTGGTTCGCCGAGAACCATGCCGTGGTCCGCGTCGGGGCCAAGTGGGGATATATCGACTCCCGCGGGAAGATCGCCATCGCTCCCGAATTCGATGAAGCCTATAACTTTTTCAAAGGCCTGGCGCGCGTCCGCATCGGGGAGCGCTGGTTCTATATCGACCCCGCCGGGCATAAGAAACCCCTCGAGTAATCCCGCTGGCTCGGGTCCCCGTAGGGTGACCTGGCTTCCATTCCCGACCGCAATCTCTTGTCGGGGCAGGGGGGCTTCAACTACTTTAAACGCCCATGCAACCCGCGGCGAAAGGGACCCATACCGGCTTGGAAGCGGCGCGGCCCATCGGCAAAGCGAAAACCGCTTTGGTGGCGTTCCGCCGCCGGGTCTACCCCGTCTCCACCGACGGGCTCTGGGCCTTCATGGAATTGACACGGGGACCCGTGGACCGGGACGAGGCCATCGGTTTCGTACTCAGGCAAGAGGGGTATGAAATCTCGGCGGATGAAAAGCCTTCGGCTCCCTGACGCAACCTAAGCGACGGCTCATCCTTCCGTGATCCGGATCACCAGCTTTCCGAATTGACCGCCCGCCTCCATCCGCCGTAGGGCCTCGTCGGCTTGCTCGAAGGCGTAAACCCCGTCGATGACGGGGCGGATGCCCTTCTCCGCCACGAAGCGGGCCATGGCCGCGAAATCGTCCGGCGATCCCATGGTGGTCCCCAGCAGATTGAGCTGGCGCCAGAAAACCTTGCGCAAGGGAAGCTCGGAAGGATTGCCGGCGGTGGCCCCGAAGAAGACCAACCGGCCGCCCGGGCGGGTGAGATCGCAAAGCTTCGGAAAGCCGGGCCCGCCCGCCGAGTCGATCACGCAATCGAAAAGGCCCGCTTGGGCTTGCAGACTTTCGGCCCAATCCGGCCGCGTATATTCGACACCGCCCGTGGCCCCGAGCCCGGTCGCGCGCCGCAGCTTTTCCGGCGAACCGCTGGTTACGTAAACGCGCGCGCCGGCCGCCAGGGCGAAGCGCAAGAGGAACAGGGCCACGCCACCGCCGATGCCCGTGAGGAGCACCTTCTCGCCCGCGCGGACCTGGCCGCGCGCGAACAAGGCCCGGTAGGCGGTGACGCCGGCCAAGGGCAAGGCGGCCGCCTCTTCGAAGGACAGATGCTCGGGCATGGCCGCAAGATTGGCCGCGGGCACGCGCACGAATTCGGCCAAGGTACCGGCATCGGGCAGCCCCAGGATGCGGAAGTCCTTCCCTTGGGCCTCCGGTAGCTGGCCCCAGTCCAAGCTCGGATTGATGATGACCTTGCGCCCCAGCCACGACGCGTCGGCGCCGGCGCCTAGCTTCTCTACCGTCCCGGCCCCGTCCGAACCGGGGACCAACGGGAATTTCAGGCCGGCGTATTGGCCCTTTTGGATCCAGAGGTCCCGGTGGTTCAATGCCGCCGCGCGCAATCGCACCAAGGCCTCCCCCGGTTTGGGAGCCGACAGGTTTTCCTTGGAGACGCGCAGCGCAACGCCGACGGAATCCAGGACCAAAGCTCGATAGGTATTTGCCATATTCCCCCCGGCGGATGGCGGTCAAAATAAATAATCGGGAATGCCCGGGCGCGCTTTTCCTTGGAGCCCCGCGCGCGGGATCGTATCATAAACCTTATGAATCCGGGTAATCCGCCATGGAAATGACCGGCCCCAACGAGGAAGGCGGCCATCGCTGGGACGAAGGCGCCGCGCCTCTCCTGACCCAATTGCGCGGGGGCGAGCCCGATCTTTCCCATCGCGGCTTCGCCTGCCTGGTGGATGCCGCCGGCAAATGCCTATGGTCCCTTGGCGATCCCCATGTACGCGCCTTCTTCCGTTCCTCGGCCAAGCCGTTTCAGGCCCTCGCCATGGTCGAATCCGGCGCCGCCGACGCGGCGGGCCTCGATGACGCCGACCTGGCCATCGTATGCGGTTCCCATGCCGGCGGGCCCGATCAGGTGGAACGGGTCCGTTCCCTTTTGTCCAAAAGCGGACTGGGGCCGGATGCCTTGGGGTGCGGGGACGGCCTGGCCGATCAATGCTCCGGCAAGCACGCGGGCATGCTTACGGCCTGCCGGCATCTGAAGCTTCCCTTGGATACCTATCTGCATCGCGATCATCCCTGGCAGCGGCGCATGTTGGCCGTGACCTGCGAGTGGTGCGCCGCCGACGCCGAGGCCGTTCCCTTGGCGGTGGATGGCTGCTCGGCCCCGACCTTTTCCCTGCCCGTTTACAACATGGCCCTGGGCTTCGCCCGCCTGGCCCGCGCCGCGGCCGATCCCGGTCCAGTAGCACGCCTGTTACGGGCGATGGCCGCGCACCCGGCCCATACCGGCGAACCGGACATGGGCGGATTCGCCTTGCGGGGAAGGGCGGCTCCGCTGCCGGCCGCCTTCGTGACCAAGCTCGGCGCGAACGGGGTCCATTGCGCGGCGGTGCCCGGCCTGGGGCTGGGCTTCGCGATGAAGGTGGCGGACGGCGCCTCGGCCCCGCGTTGGCCGGTGCTGACGCGGGCCTTCGAACTGGCCGGGCTCATCGACGCGAAGACGGCGGCCGCCATGCGGGAGCGACTTTGGCCGCGCGTCGAAACCCGGCGCGGGGAACCGGCGGGGCAATTACGTTTGGAGTTTTAACAGGGGCGTTGGGAGTTCTATCAGGGCTTGCAAAAGCCCTCGCAAGACCGTAGGCCCTGCTCAGGACTTACAAGCTTCCCGCTTCGAGGCGAGAGCGGACCTTGGCTTCGAATTCCTCCGCCGTCACCGGACCCATCCACAGCGGTTTCTTGATCAGGATGCGCCGGCCATCCTTCAATTCGATGCGCGCCCGCGGAGGGCGCGAGCGATCATCGCTTAGGAGGGCCGCGATAGCCGTCCCCCGGAATTCGATCGGCTTGCCCAACAAAGGTTTTCCGCGGAAGATCCCGTTGCGATAGGTCAAGGCGTGGATACGCAGGGACAACCCTAAGGACAGTGCGTACAATCCGCCGATACCTGCCAACCAATATCCGTACCCGCGCACGCGCATATAAGCGATCAGGATCGCCATCGCGCCCGAGGCCAAGGTCGCCAATACCGTCTCGGTCATCCCGTTCGCGCTAACCTTGGATTCCGCCACCGCGGAGACCTCTGCCCTATCCATCCGAAGCCTTGCCCCTTCCGGCTTTCCCGCCGGGGGTCCCGGCGGCCAGCCGCGGAAAAGATAATCCCGCGGCGCGGGAGAGTCTTCCGCGAACGTGGGATCAGAGCGCGATGCCGGAGCGCTGAGCGAAGACGGGAACCGCTCAGGGGACGAAATAAAGACCCGCCGCGGGCCGGGAATTATCTTCCGCGGGGATCGAGCGTCCCGAAAGGGAAAACGCGGGGACGGCCAAGGGATGCCCCGGATCCGCCGCCAGCATGACTGGGCCGCGCCCGGCGCCCCATCCCCGGGCCGAAGGCATACGTAAGGCCGTGCCCGGCTTAAAGGTCGCGGATACGGAGATGTTTCCCGCGAGCATCGAAAGGCGCGCGTCTTCCGAGTAGGCATCGGAAATTTCCGCCGCGCCGGAGGTCACCACCCAGCGATCGAAGATCCGGCCCGCAGGCGCCGGGCCGGCCGTAAGGGAAGCCTGCGCGCCTTCGACATAGGTCCCGCCGCCTGCCCCGCCGGAAACCGTGAGCAGATAGGCCGGGCCCGGGGTCCAAGCATGCACGCGGATCCAAGCGATGCGAAACTCCACCGGAAAGGCGGTGCCGGATGGATCGCCCCCTGCCGTCCCCCCGATGGCCTGGTTCAGGATCAGATATCCGGCGTGGCGGAAAGGGTTGCTCCCGCCCGGGCCCGTCCCGTCGGCATTGGCGACCGGATAGTGGTTCATCAGAGCCCCATCAAGGGAAAGATCGATGCGCGCGCTGTCCCATTCCATGGCCCAGGTGTGGTAGGCCGCCGCCCAATCCGCGCCGCCCAATGCCGCCACGGTTTTCGTAGGCGATGACCATTTTCCTTGGCCGTCCATCACGTTGAACAGGCATTTGCCCTGATAGGATTCCATCATATCGATTTCGCCGCCGATGGGCCAACTGGAGGAATCCGGAAGCCACCACCAGGCGGGCCAACTCCCGGCGCGCGGATCGATGCGCGCCCGCATCTCGAAGCGGCCGTATTTCCAGGATCGCTTGCCGCGGGTGATGCGGCTGGCCGAGGTGTAGGCATGCCCGTTCCAGCCGTCGCGCAAGGCTTGGATCAATAAAGCCCCGCCCTCGATGCGGGAGTTCTCAGGGCGATTGGTATAGTACTGGTCTTCCTGATTGCGGAGGTAGCCGGACTCGAACCCCCAGGTGGCGGCGTCCACCGCCGGCCCTTCGAACTCGTCGCTCCAAGCCAGTTTCCAACCCCCTTCCAGCCCGAAGGCGGCCGAGGCGGCGAAGCCGATTCCCGCCCACAATTTCCGGTTCGCGCGGCGCATAGCTTCTTATCGCGAATGTACCCGGGAAACGCGTGCGGCACCGGCGGCCATTCGAGCCGAAAACGGGGCCTTCCGGGAGGGGGCCTTCCGCTAACCGACGACAGCCGGCGCGGTCCGATCGAGCAGGCCCTTTTCCTTGCTGATCAGGAACTCCTTCCCGCCGTCGTGGGAATCGAGCAGGCGGCGGAAATGCAGGAGATCCAGGTGGACGTTCCCCTCGATGCTCCCGGCCGCGCTGAAGGTCTGTTTCCGATCGCCTAACCCGGCCAATTGCCCGTCGACCATGGCCCGTTCCGAACTGAAGTTCGTCAGCTTGCGCCGGCATTGGGTGAAGGCCTCCGCGGCGGCTTTCATTTCCGCGGCGGTCTTAGGCGGGATGACGGCATTACCCGCCTTGGTTATCCAGGCCTTGAACGTCCGCAGCTTTCGATCGAGCTCCCCGGCGAGGTCTTTTTCCTTCGCCTCGAGGGCTTCGAGACTGGCCTTTTCCGCGCGCAGCGCTTCTTCTTCCTCGTCGCGGAAGACGAGTTCCGTGCGGCTTCCGTCCGCTCCCACATGCGCGAGCCGGGCGCTGCCGAAGCACATGAGCTTGCCGCCGAATATGCGGCAATCCGCCTTGGAGGCCGAAATCCCATGGGCGGTCACTTGGCAATCCTGCATGGACTTTTCCACCACCAGGCTCCCGCAGCGGATTTCCGCTTGCCTGGCGGAAGAGATCTTCACCTCGCCTTTCGCCTGGATCGAACCCTTGCTTTGGCCGAAAAATCCCCCCGTGACTTGCACGTTACCCCGGGCGCTGATCAAAACCGCGCCTTCGGCGTCGCCTTCGACCCGGATGTTTCCGCCCGCCTCGATCCGGAAGCCTTCCGCCACGTTGCCCTTGACCCGCACTTCCCCGTCGAAACGGATGTTCCCGGTATGGAAATCCACCCCTTTGCCCAATTCCAGCAATGCGGAAACGGAGATCGCCCCGTTCCTCACCGCCACCGCGCCATCGCATTCCGCGAGCAGGTTTTGCCCATCCGGGGAAACCTTGGTTCCCGGGCCGGGGATTAATTGCGCGGGCTTTCCCGGCGCCGCAGGCAGGCTATTGCCATGGGCATCGCGACCCGGGCTCCCCAGTCCGGGAGGCTGCAAGCGGGCCAGAGGCGTACCCGCCTTGACCTGCACCACCGCTTCCACCTCTCGGAAATCCGCGGTCCCGTCGCCGCGCAGTTTCGGCCCGGATTCGCCCTGGGATCGGAACAGCATCACGACCTTACCGTCCTCGCCGGGCACGGGAGGGAAAGCCGCTCCCTGGGCTCCGGGCGCGTCCATCGTGACAGGGGTTTTTCCCTCGTCTCCGGTCATGTTCCCTCCGTAGGTGGAAATACCATCTATTCATCGGATTATAACGCGGATCACATAAATAGTTGCAATGATGGGCGCGGAAAAAAGGAACGGACCGCTCCGTCACGCTCCCTAGGGGAGGTTATGCTTGCGGATCGAACTTCGATTCCAGCTCGAAATAGGCCTTGGCGGCCCCGCACTGGGGGCAAACCCAATCATCGGGAATGTCTTCCCAGAGGGTGCCGGGGGCGATCCCGGAATCGGGATCGCCTTGCGCTTCATCGAATACGTACATGCAAAGCATGCAGACGAAACGTCGGTGGCCGGGGGCCTGGGGCATGGGAAAACTCGCTTTCTCGGAAGGCCTCAGGGGGCCGGGACGCGCCAGCAATCCGCCGTACCGAGTTGGGCGCTGCCCGCTGCCTTGAGGTAGAGGAAAAGCTGCATGCGGTACCCGATCATCCAGCGCATCGGGGTGAGTAAAGCCTCGGCCCGCTTCACGGTTTCGCCCCAAGGGAAGGTCATGTCCTTATTGAGCAGATCGCTTAGGGGCGCGGCGCGCAGTTCCCGTTCCACGGCATCGGCCTGCCAGGCCATGCGCGCCTTGAAATCGGAGGCCGCCATCATGGCCATCATCTCGGCGGTGGGCCGCCCGGCGGCCCAGTCCCCCGCGAGCACGCGATGGACCCCGTTATACGGGCCGTAGCTCAGGTAACGCATCAGCTCCAGGGTGGTGCGCTGGCCGGCGGAGGGCCGGTAATCGAGCCCACCCGCAGGGATCTTGCCGGCCAGGTTGATGCAGATGGCGCTTTCCTTGCGCCAGGTGGAGATATAGGACTCTACGGTGAACAACATGGATACCTTCCCGGCCTTGCGGCCCTATTTGACGATCACGAGTTCGGACTCGAGGTAATATTGGCCATTATAGGTGGCGATGCAATTCTTGCCGTTCTTCTTGGCGAAGTTCTTGGCCCGATTGGCCCGGTCTTCGATTTCCCGTTCGGTGAGGAAGCAATCGGAGGAGATCCAGACCGCGCCGATGGAGACGGTGGTCTTCTCGGCGATGCCGCGATAGGCGATCATGCGCAGCTTGGCCTGGAACTCCTTGATGAACGCCACGCCCATCGCCAGGCTGAAGTTGGGCAATAGCTGGATGTATTCGTCCCCGCCGTAACGGTAGCCGAAACCGTGGGAATACAAGTGCGACTCCATCAGCTCCATGAAGCGGGGCAAGAGGTCGCGATCGATCTTGGTCTCGGTATAGCGGGTATTGAAGGACTTGAAATCGTCCACATCCAGGTACGCCACCATCAGACCGTTGGAGCGCAACTCGCACTTCTCGCGGAAGTAGCGCAAATCCTTGACGAAAAGGGAAGGCGCCTGCAGGATGTGGAACTTCTCGTCGTAATCCCGCGGCTCCAGTTTCAGATCGGACTTGTGCATGTCTTCGACGAATTTGATGGAGAGGAATTCGGTCAGGTGCGGCACGCGCAGGGCCGGGACGGCCAGGAACCAGGGCGCGGACATGACGGCCTTGATCGGTTCGAGTTCCTTCTCGAGGTTGTCTATCAACTCGGGATGGAAGGTCTTACCCAGCGGCTCCTCGAGCTTGCTGGCCACGATGCGACGTTGGTGGATGATAAGACGCTTGAGCAAGGGCGTGAACTCGTCCGGGATTTCGTGCTGCTCTTTGATGCCCGTGTCCCCGCGCCCGGGGCCGGCGTTCCGCTTCTTCAGCAGATTGCCAAGAGTTGACAATTTCGCCAGGATGGAATCGACCTCCGAGGGGAGCTTGTATCCGATCTGGGCCTGGAGCTTCACCACGAGATTCTTTTTCAGCCAATCCGCGAAGGCATCGGAATGCTTCTCGAGCATATCGCACTGGTCATTGGAAAGAATTGGCATGTTCCTATCGACCCCCGACGGAAAAGTATTCACTCACGACGCGTTTGGAACGTCTAATGCGGAAAAGGAAACGGGATCGGAATGCTTGCGCCGCGAAAACCGAAATTGTTTAATGGAAACATGGAATCCAAACCTTCCCTCTCCGTCTCCCCATCCAGCCGCGGCGATACGTCCCGGCCCGGACTACCCGCCGACTGGCAACCCTCTTCCGGCATCGTGGACCGCATGCTCGCGTATCGCGAATGGTGGAACATCCCCGAAGGCGTCGCCGGGCGCGGCGCGGCCCGAACGGGCGCGTCGAAGAACCGGATTCGCCCCCAAGACCGCGCCGGCTAAGAGCCGGGGCGTGGAATCGGATCCGGCCCGCCGGATCCCCGACCTTACGCCGCCGAGCGCATCGGCCCCAGGATCCCCATCAGCTTCTTGGACCAGATGAACATCTCGGTCCAAACCGATATGCAGGCATCGCGATAGAATGCCTCCCCGATGCTTTGCTTGAAATTCCCGTACCTCACCTCCTGGGTTTCCTTGGCCAGCCACCTGACGACGGCGTCCCGATCCACCGCGGCGCGATAGCGATAATCGCTTTCCGGCGTTTCCCGCACTAGGGCGCCGGGGAAGGCCGCATCGATATGGCCGGGAAAGCGAGCCCGCGCCCAGAGCATCCCCGTATCCCCCGGATATTCCACGATGGACAAAAAGGCCTTATTGGTAAACACCCACATCCTATCCTCCCGCGTTCCATTCTGTTTCCGGCTCCCATGCTTGCGGCGTCGCCGCGCCCGGGACCGATGCAAAGATACCCCTCTCCGCGGGTCAGGTTTTGTCCCACGGCAAGGTAACTTGCGCGTTACCCACGGGGAAGAAAGACGATTAAAACGCGGGCGACCGCAGCGCAACGGGGGGCGTTAAATGACAATCGCACCGAATTGTCATCTTATTGAAGCGCGTTCGGGAATTGCCAAACCAATCCGGAAAAAATTATTATCTGCGCGAGCTGCGATCGTAAAGCCAAGGTAGGCGGCGATCGCATCCATGGCGATTTTCAACACGTGAGGGACGATGGATCTTCAGACCCAAATCGGATATCTTTGGCTGTCCATCTGCACCGGCTTGGTGTTCTTCATGCAAGCCGGGTTCGCCTGCCTGGAGGCCGGATCGGTCCGCTCCAAGAATAGCGTCAACGTGGCCTTGAAGAACGTGGTCACCTTCATCGTCGCGGCGGCCGGCTATTACGTGATCGGATACGCCTTGCATTTCGGGAAGCCCTGGATCGCCGGTTTCGCGGGCATGCCCGTGCCCATGCTCCGTAACGTTTCCGACGAAGGGTACTTCACCTTCCTTTATCAACTCGTCTTCTGCACCACCGCCGCCACCATCGTTTCCGGCGCGGTCGCCGAGCGCATGCGCTTCCTCCCCTACATCATCGGCACCTTGGTGGTCGGCGTCTTCATCTATCCCGTTTTCGGACATTGGGCCTGGAATGATGCGGGATGGCTGCATACCCTGGGCTACCACGATTTCGCCGGCTCTTCTGTGGTGCACATGTGCGGCGGCTTCATCGCCCTTTCCGGCATCGTCAAGATCGGGACCCGCAAGGGCCGCTTCGGCGCGGACGGCCAGGTGAACGAGATCCACGCTTCAGACGTGCCCATGGTGGCCTTGGGCGTATTCATCCTTTATTTCGGTTGGATCGGTTTCAACGGCGGATCGGCGCCCTTCGGCCCCAAAACTGCGTCCATCGTCCTCAACACCTTCCTGGGCGGCATCTTCGGAGGCATTACCTGCTTGCTGGTCGGCTGGGCCCTCAAGGGGATTTCCGGCGCCGCCACCCAGATGAACGGCATCCTGGCCGGGTTGGTGGCCATCACCGCTTCGGCGGATATCGTGACCGCGCCTTCGGCCTGCATCATCGGTTGCATCGGCGGCCTGGCGTATCTTCTCGCCGATGAGCTGCTGGTCCGCATGCGCCTGGACGATGCCGTAAGCGCGGTGCCCGTGCACGGAGCGGCCGGCCTTTCCGGCATCCTCAGCGCGGGGATCTTCTCGACCCATGCGCACCTGGAATCGGTATCCGCCCTGGTGGGACATCCCGTCACCCGCGGCGGCCTGATCCGGATCCAGACCCTCGGCGCCCTGGTCTGCGCCCTGTGGGCCTTCCTGGTCGGCTTCATCATCTGGTCCATCATCGATCGTATCTCCCGGCTCCGCGTCACCGAGGACGAAGAGTTGGTGGGTCTCAATTATTCCGAGCACAAGGTGCGCAGCCCCAGCGACGAAGTGGTGGCTTACGTGCTGGCCCGCGCGGCGGGACGCGAAGTCGAACGCCCTTACGATTTGGAAGGGGGCGAATTCGCGCGCATCGTGGCCGCCGCGCAGGGATGGGCCGATGGCTTGGCGAAAGAACGGGACGAATTGGAAAGGGCGCGCGCCAGCCTGGGCCAGGACGCCGATCGCCTCTATGAGATCATCCGCCGTTGCGAAGAGGAGAATCGCCTGCAATCCAAGCGGCTGGAAGCCATCGCGCACAAGGTCCAGATGGTGGACGGCGAATTGCGCCGACGCGAGGGCACGCCGGGCGCCATCACCCCGTTGGCCGCGGAAGTCATGACGGGCGTGCGCGAGAAGCTGGCCGAGATGCAGGCCGGGGGCCGAAACGTCTCCTTCTATTGGGAGCAATTGCGCGGGTTGGGATCGGCCCTGTTCTCGAATACGCGCTCCCTGGAGCGGCCCACCGCGGAGGCAAGGGCATGATCTTCGCCACCGGCAAGGTCCTGGGGCATTGCCATATCGAATCCCTCATCGGCGAAGGCTCGTCGGCCTGGGTGTATAAAGCTTCCCACCAGACCTTGGGGATCCCGGTGGCGGTGAAGGTGCTCAAGCCCGCCCCCCAGGATTCCCTGGCTTCCCACCTGACCACCTATCGCGATCGGTTCCGCCGCGAGGCGCAACTGGCCGCTCGCATCAACCACGAAGGCATCGTGCGCGTGCTCGACTTCGGCGAGGAAATGGGCAACCTTTACCTCGTCATGGAATTCGTGAACGGCCATACCCTGTCGGAATACCTGCGTAAGGGCGGGCCGATGACGGAGGAGATGGCCCTCAGGGTCACGGCCTGGTTGGCCACGGCCTTGCACGCGGCGCATACCCAAAACATCGTCCATCGGGACGTGAAGCCCGGCAATATCCTCATCACCAAGGACGGCTGGCTCAAGCTTTCGGACCTGGGGCTGGCCAAGGACATGGGGGTGCGCGAGCTGACCAACCTGGATACCGTGCTGGGGACGCCGTATTACATGGCTCCGGAGTCCCTAAAGCCCGGCCACGAGGTAGGCCCCCCTGCCGATCTCTATTCCCTCGGGATCATCCTGTTCGAAATGCTTACCGGCCGGCCGCCCTTTTCCGGCACCCTCAGCCAGGTCATCTCCGGCCATCTGCATGCCGAGCCATCCTATGTGGCCATGGTGGGCAGCGCCCGGGCCCCTCTCCCCGAAGGAACGGTCAAGCTGCTGAAGGCCCTTCTGGCCAAGGATCCCGCCATAAGGCCGCGTACCGGGCGGGAGGTGTCCGAACTCTGCCAAGTGCGTTTGCAGGGGGTGCAATCCGGCTCGGCTTTCAACGCGGGCACCGAAGCGCCCCGGGAAGCGCGGCATCTGGCCGACTCCAGCACCTTCCAGCGCCTGGGGCAATTCATGGAACGCAACCTGGGCTCCAGCGTCAGCGAATACCAAGGGCGCCAGGTCATGCACACCACCGGGCGCGAGCGGATCTTGATCTGGATCCTGGCGGCCGTATTCCTGGGAGGGGCCCTTGCGGCCTACGTGGCCTCGCGGTGAAGCGGACCGCTTCCCGCGCTGATGCCGCGTAGGAAAGGGCGGCGCTTTCTCACGCGGCGGCGGCCAGGCCCTGTACGGCCTGCAACGCCCCGTCGAGGACTTCCAAGCCCGCTCCCGGCTTGCAGGCGTTTTCGCTGAGATACCTCCGCCAAGCCCGTCCGCCGCGCACCCCTTGGAATAGCCCCAGGATATGCCGGGTCACGGAGTGCAGCCTTTGCCCCCGGGAGAGCTCGGAGGCGACGTAGGGCCGGAACGCCTCCACGATATCCACCCGCGAAGGAATCGCCCCGGTCTCGCCGAACCAGCGGCCATCCGCTTGCGCCAGCAGGTAGGGATTTTCGTACGCGGCCCGTCCCAACATGACGCCGGGGAATTCGGCCAGATGCCCGTCCACCTGCTCCGCCGTCACGATGCCGCCGTTGAGGACGAATTCCAAGGCGGGGAAGTCGGACTGGAGCTGGCGTACCACATCGTAGCGCAAGGGCGGGACTTCGCGATTTTCCTTCGGGCTCAAGCCTTGCAGCCAGGCCTTGCGCGCATGCATGATGAAGGTCGAGCATCCGGCCTCGGCTACCGTACCGATGAAATGGACCAACTCGGCATAGGAATCCTTCTCGTCTATGCCGATGCGCGTCTTGACCGTGACCGGCACCGCGACCGCGTCGCGCATGGCCCGCACGCCTTGCGCGACCAGGGCGGGCTCGGCCATCAGGCATGCCCCGAAGCGGCCCTCTTGGACCTTGTCGCTCGGGCAGCCCACGTTCAAATTGATCTCATCGTAGCCGAAGCGTTCCCCGATGCGCGCGCAGGCCGCCAGATCCTTCGGGTCGCTGCCGCCCAATTGCAGGGCCACGGGATGCTCGGCCGGATCGAAAACCAAAAGGCGTTCCGCCTTCCCGTGCATGATGGCCGCGCTGGTGACCATCTCGGTATAGAGCCGCGCATGCCGCGTGATGAGGCGCAGGAAGAACCGGCAATGCCGATCCGTCCACTCCATCATGGGGGCGATGCACAGGCGGTGAGGGGAAGGCTGCATGTCTAAGGATCTAAGAATTTTAAACGGCGGAGCGCAGCCGCCAGGCCAAGGCGAGGCTCGCCAGCACGCATCCCGCCCCAATCAATCCAACCGTCCCATAATGCTCTAAACGATGTTCGGCGCCTTCCACGATAATGGCGCCCCCCAGCAAGGAGGCCAGTCCCGAAGCGAATTGCTGGATCGCCGAATTGAGGCTCATGAAGCCGCCACGGTAACGCCCCGCCACGCTGTTGGTGATCATGGCCATCCCAGGGATGAAACGGCCCGAAGAGAAGACCATAAAACACGTGGTGACGATAAGGGCGGCCCAGACCGGAACCCGGGGCAAGCGAGTCAGGACCAGGATAGGCGCCATGCAAAGCAGGCTCACGACGAGGAATACGCGCAGCAGCCCAATCCGATCGGAGACGCGGCCCAGCCACCGCGAGGAGAAGAAGGTCGCCAATCCGCCGAACAGGTAGATGAGCGGCAATTGCTCGTTGGTAAGGCCGACGTTGTCCACCAGGGATGGGCTGATGTACGGGATGACCATGAATCCCGCCATGGTCATGGTGATGGTGAGGCCGAAGGCCAGCCAATGATTGCCGCCCCGCAAGATGGCCTTCATCTCCGTCCAAGGGCTGTCCTTTTCCCGCGAGAGATGATCGCGCACCGGCGGCAGTACCTTCGCCGCCAATATCAGGATGACCGCGCTCAATCCGGCCAGCATGAAGAAGGGCGCATGCCAACCCAGGCGGTTGGCCAGGAACAGGCCCAGCGGAACGCCGGCGATGGAAGCCAGGGAAAAGGCCGAGAAGAGCGTGCCCATCGCAGCCCCGCGCCGATTGGGCGGAATCGCATCGCCGATCACCGCCAGGATGGTGGCGCCGGATATCCCGCCGAAACCCCCGGCCAGGAAGCGCGCGGCCACCATGGCGTAATAGTTCGGTGCCACCGCGCACAACAAGGTGCCGATGGCGAAGCCGCCGTAGAGCCAGAGCAATGCCCGCTTGCGATCGAAGCGATCGAGGAACCAGGCGGCGATGAGGCCGAACAAGGCCGCGCTGAAGGTGTAGGTGGATACGATGAACCCGAACTGCGCCGGCGTAATGGCGAAGATGCCCATCAACCGGGGCCCCATGGGCATCACGATCATGAAATCCAGGATATGCGTGAATTGGATCGCGGCAAGTACGTAAAGGAGGAACCTTTCCTCTCGGGCGGGCAAGGGAAACGCCCGTCCGGCGGCCCTTTTCTCGGCTTGGGCTTGAATCAAAAATCCTCCTGGCGTCCGGACCCATACTAACTATTTTCGGGGCAGGGTTCATCCCGACGCGCGGGATGAAATCCCTTCCCGGCCCCGTTCCATAGGGACCGGAACAAGATCGAAATGAAGGAGAATGAATGCTTTCCAACCGGATACCGTACTCTCTGCTGTTGTCCGCCGCCTGCTTGGCCGCGCCCGTTGCCGTGCACGCCCTGTCTTTCGGGGCGGGCCCCATCGCCGGCGTCGAATTCGCGAATGCCAGCGTCGATAACCACAGCAAGACCGACGGGCTTACGGGCCTGGCCATCGGCCTGCGCACCGAATTCGGCGTGACCAAGCCCTTCAGCCTTCTGGTCGAGCCTACCTACGTCCAGAAAGGGGCCAGCTTCGGCGCCTTCGGCAACATCACCAGCGCCGAGGGGGACTTGGACTATCTGGAAATCCCCGTGCTGGTGAAAGCCAAATTCGGCGCCTTAAAGGCCCATGCCTACGCCATCGCCGGCCCCAGCTTCGGGATCAACCTGAAGACGAAAGGCAGCCTGGGCGACTTCACCAGCGATTTCAAGGACCAGGCGGCCAACCTCGCCATTTCCGGGGATATCGGCGTGGGAGCCGGCTTTCAGCTGCAACACTACGTTTACCTCACCGGCGATGTCCGCTATTCCCACGGCTTCACCAACGCCCTGGATAAATCGGTGGGCGACATCAGCTCCTGGTATTCCCGGGACATCCGCCTGGTCGCGGGCATCCTCATCCATCTAACCGAGTAGATAATCATCTACTCGGTCGGATAATTCACTTGGCCGGGGCTTTCGCGGGCTTCGCTTCCATCTTGCCCGCCTTCTGCGCGTCGGGGGCGAGCTTGCGGACGCCTTCGAAGGCCAGGTTCAATTCCACCTCGGGGCCGACCACCAGGCCGCCCGCCTCCACGGTCTTACTCCACTTCAGGCCGTAGTCGAAGCGGTTGATCTTGCCGTTGGCGGCGAATGCCGCGCGTTCATTGCCCCAGCCATCATTGATGATCCCGCCGCCCTTGATCTTGAGCGCAACGTCCTTCGTTGTCCCGCGGATGGTCAGGTCCCCGATGAGCGTGCAGGTGGAGTCCTTCTCGTTGATGTCGCGCACTTCCTTGGATACGAATTTCATTTCCGGAAAATGCGCTGCGTCGAAGAACTCGTCGCTCTTGAGATGCGCGTCGCGCTTGGGGTTGCCGGTGCTGATGCTGTTCACGTCGATGGTCAGGGTTCCGGTGGTCGCCTTCACGTTCTTGGGATCGATGGTAAACGAGCCGCCGAACTTCTCGAACTTGCCCGTGACGTTGCTGATTCCCATGTGGCGCACCTTGAAGGTGATATCCGTGTGGGCCGTATCCACGTTATAGGTCTCGGCCGCGGCCGCGGCCAATCCCATGCACGCTACGATTGCGAAAGCGGGAACTCTGAGCATCTTGAACATGAAACCTCCAGGTTAATTGTGGGCATCAAACTATCCGTTACAACGACCGTTGTCAAGACAATTTAAAACCAATATATGGCAAAAAAAGCCAGAAACACCGGTTTTTACCGATGTTTCTGACCGGAACTTCGGATTTAAGAGAACCTAGGTCGGGTTCCGGCCCAGCTCAAGCCCGGCCAAAGCGCATGGCCTGCTTAACGCCGTAATAGAATCCCTTTCCCATCCCCTTCACGTAGCCGATAAAGCCGCCGCCACGCGCGGCGAGTTCTTCCGAAGACATTTGTTTGCGTCCGAAGTAGGAGATGCCGGCCACGAGGCCCAAGCCGGTCAGGATCTTGGCTGTTTTGCCCATATATCCTCCATGCATAGCGCCTGATGAAGGGGCCGCTGGAGACGGACCGGCATGGATTGGCTTGAAGATCCGCTTCCATCGGCGCCCTGAAGGCGCCTACACATAATTAAAAGCTTGGAGACAGGGGGTACAAGCCCTTCAGCCCATGCGGAGTTCGTTGCGCTCGACGATCTTAGAGTAAAGATCCTCGGCAAGGGGCGAGGGCATCCCCACCAAAAGCTCGTACTGGCGATAGGCGGATTTGAGATCGCCTGAGGAGACGAACAGGATGCCCAAGCCGAAGAGGGCTTCCTCATCCCGGGGATTGAGGTTCAAGGCTATTTGGTAGGATTGGAAGCTCGCTTGCTTCCGGCCCAACGCGAAGGCGGCGAGCCCCAGGCTCTTGATGCATTGGATATCGTCGGGCCTTAGCGAGAGCGCGCGCTTGAGGGGATCGACGGCCTCGGCATAGCGTCCCAGGTGGATGAAAGCCCATCCCAGGCTGCTCCATAATTCCGGATCCGCGTTATCGTACCGCAGGGCTTCCCTGAGAACGTCGATGGCCTCGCCCACGCGACCCGTTTCAAAATAGTTTTGAGCCATCTTGCGCAAGTGGACGGTGTCGTAGATTTCCATCTCGGCGATGCCGGGAAACGACCCGGCGGCTTGTCCGCCCCATCCGAAGTCCGGAAAATTCCCCATCAAGAATTCCTCCTGCCGCCTTCCAACGGTCGGAAGGGGCCAGCGAATAATCGGAGGGAAAATATAGATCCGCTTTCGCCCAGACCCATTCCGGTTCCAAGTTATCTAGGATGGTTTGACCCTTCCTTGACCGCGATTTCGATCAATGAACCTCGGGGTCTTTTATTCCAACGCCAATTCCAGGCCCACCGGGCAATGGTCGGAACCCATCACCTCGGGGCTGATCCAGGCGTTCTTCACCTTCGCCTTCAGATCCTCGCTCACGTAGAAGTAATCGATGCGCCAGCCCACGTTGCGCGCGCGCGCCCCGGATTTCATATCCCACCAGGAATATTGGTTCGGCTTCTGGTTGAACATGCGCAAGGAGTCGATGAACCCGCTCGCGAGGAAACCGTCTATCCACGCCCTTTCTTCGGGGAGGAATCCGGAAATGCCGGAGTTCTCCTTGGGCCGGGCGATGTCGATCTCCTTATGCGCCGTGTTCACGTCGCCGCAGACGATCACGCTCTTCCCCTTTTTCCGCAGTCCCGTGGTGAAATCCTGGAAATGCCGGTAAAAGTCCATCTTGTATTGCTGGCGCACGTCGCCGGTCTTCCCGTTCGGGAAATACACGTTGCAGAGCACGAAGCCCGGGTATTCGGCCACCAGGGTACGGCCCTCGATGTCGAACGCGTCCTTGCCGAAGCCTTCGGTCACCCGGAGCGGCTTCTCCTTCGTGAACAAGGCGACGCCGCTGTAGCCCTTCTTCGCCTTCGATGAGCAGAAGTTCCAGTGGTAGCCCTCCACTTCCTTGAGCTCCTTTTGGATCTGGATCTCTTCGGCCTTGGTCTCTTGGAGGCAGAGGATATCCGGCGACTCCTTGTGCAGCCAGTCGATGAAGCCTTTCTTGTATGCGGCGCGGAAGCCGTTCACGTTCCATGAAAGCAGCCTGATGGTCTTCACGTTTTAATCTCCGGATTAAAATGGGGAGCCAGAAATTTACGTTTTGGTACGGAGCCGTAAACGATTTGGTGCGTTGGGCGCGCGCCGATGCGCCATACGGGGCCGATTCGGGATCGCGCGGGCGAGAGGTCGCTGGCATCCTCTTTGCCCTGTGTCGGGCGGGAGATCCTCCGCATGGCGAAAGATACCGTTAGGCCTCTGGCCGGCCTCGGCTCCGACGCATCGCTGAAGCGATACCTCGAAGACATCCGGAAGGCCCCGCAATTGCGGGCCGAAGACGAATCCGAGCTCTTCCATCTCTTCCGCAAGGGGAGCCGCGCGGCGCGCGAACGCCTGATCGCCGCGAATATGCGTTTCGTGGTGAAGGTGGCGCTGGAATACCGCGCCTGCCCCATGCCCATGTCCGACCTCATTTCCGAAGGCGCGCTTGGCCTCATACACGCGGTAGAGACCTTCGATCCCGGACGCGGCGTCAAATTCATCTCCTACGCGGTATGGTGGATCCGGTCGCATATCACCAAGTCCCTGAACGAGAAGGGCTATCTCATCCGCTTGCCGGCGAACCAGTACTTCCGGCTGCGAAAGGCCCTGCAGGCCGAACGCAACGGACGTTTCGAAGAAGAGGATTTGCGGGTCATACGCCAATTGAGCCAAGGCTGCGCGTCCCTGCACTCGCCCCATCCCGGCACCGGCCGCTCATGGTCCGACCTGCTGCCCGATCCCGCCGCCCCCGATCCCGAAGTCCAGGCCGAGCTCGCCGTAGGGTCGGGGCTAACCGAACGCATGCTCGCCGCCATGCCCGAGCGGGAACGGCGGATATTGCAGCGCACTTACGGCCTGGGGAACGAGAACCCGGTCACCTTGAAGGAAGTCGGCCGGGACCTGAGCCTTTCCGCGGAACGGGTACGCCAACTCCGGGCCATGGCCCTCCGGCGCATGCGATCCGATCCGGAGTATGCGCCTTTGCGGGAACGCTATGCGTGCCTCTCCGATGCCCGGACGGCCTGAAAAGCGGACTTAGAAGTGGGTTCTGCTCCGGCCGGCCGGCCGGAGCGACGGTTACCGGCGCGTTACGTAGAGCGAAGCCGAAGCACCCGCCATCCTCGCGTCAAGTCCATCCTGCCCATCAGGAATGGGCAAGGAACCAACGGAGAGGAAACTCCCGGGGGGGTGGGGTTGGGGTAGGAGTCTCAGGACCCTTTCGGGTATCCCGATGACGGAATGCTTCGGCAGGGACATCATTGAACCCCTAAATTTACATTAGATTTTACCCTACTTTGATAGGCTCGCGCATCGACTCCAAGGCCAGTCCCGCCGTTTGGCGATTTTGGATGGATCAAGGCGGAACCTTCACGGATTGCCTCGGCGTGTCCCCTTCCGGGGAGGTCCGCATGGCCAAATTGCTTTCCGGCCCCATGGCACCGGTCGCCTGCATCAGTGGTGGAAGCCCGGGGCAGGCTCGACGCCAGGGGCGGGGAAATCGAACCCTTGCATCCGGAAACGCTTGCCGGGGATTTACGCGGCCTGCTGGAAAAAGGTTATGCCGATTTGGCCATCGTCTTCCTGCATGGTTACGCCTTCCCCCGGCACGAACGCCAGGCCGCCGAGCTCGCGCGCAAGCTGGGATTCGCCAGGGTGACCTGCTCGCATGAGGCCGATCCTTCCATCGGCTTCGTCGCGCGCGGAGACACCACCACGGTGGACGCTTACCTCACCCCGCTGCTGGCGGAGTATCTCGCGGGGCTTCGGGAGCATTTGCCGGGCTCATCCCTGCTGCTGATGCAATCGGGAGGCGGCCTGTGCGAACCGGAGCTTCTGCGCGGCCAGAACGCCATCTTGTCCGGCCCCGCGGGCGGCGTGGTGGCTTGCGCCCGTCTCGCGCAACGCGCGGGTTACCCCCGGGCGATCGGGTTCGACATGGGAGGCACTTCTACCGACGTCTCGCGGCATGCGGGAGGCGAATGGGGCAAGGCTTACGCCGCCACCACCGGCGGAATGCGCATTCGCGCGCCTTCGCTGGACATCCATACCGTGGCGGCGGGCGGAGGCTCGCTCTGCCGCCTGGCGCCGGGGCGCCTGACCGTCGGGCCGGAAAGCGCCGGATCCGATCCGGGCCCCTTGTGCTACGGGAAAAAGCGCGGCCATCGCGACGGCATGGGCGACGAAACAAGCGAGAGCGAAGGCAATGGGTCGGCCTCCGGAAGCGCCGACCTGACCGTAACGGACGTGAATCTTTTCCTTGGCCGGTTGGCGGAGGACTATTTTCCCTTTCCTTTGCATCGCGCGCCGGTGGAGCGGAAGCTGGAAGAGCTTAAGCGAAGCTGGGAGTCGGAGGGCGGTGGCGCCGTGACGGCGGCTGAATTGGCTATGGGCTTCCTGGAGATCGTGGATCGCCAGATGGCCCAGGCCATCAAGGAGATCTCCCTTTCGCGGGGGCACGAACCGGCTGAACACGCTTTAGTCGTCTTCGGCGGGGCGGGAGGGCAACATGCCTGCGCGGTGGCCCGCTTGTTGGGAATCCGCGCGATCCTGATCCACCCCCTGGCAGGCGTGCTTTCGGCGCTGGGGATGGGGCTGGCCGAGACCCTCTGGGAGAGTTCGGCGCCGGTGGACCGCCTGCCCCTGGATGCGGATTCCCTGCATGCCTTGGAAACGGTTTTCGCCGATTTGGAATCCCGCGGGTTCGCCGCCCTGTTAGCACAGGGTAACCCTCCCGCTACGGTAACTCATAAGAGACGGTTGGATCTCCGCTACGCCGGGACCGAACACGCCCTTTCCATCGTGAGGCCGACCGGGGACGATTGGCGGACCGCCTTCGAAGCGGAGCACCGGGACTTGTACGGGTATGAGCGTCCGGGAAGAAAGGTGGAGATCCTCCAGGCCCGGGTGGAAAGCCTGGGCGCAGCGGAGGCGGAATGGCCCGTACCGGCTGCCCAACCGCAAGGCCAGGCCGGCTCCGGGCAGGCCCGCCAAGGCGGATCCGCATCAGCCGGCCCGCTTCCCCGCCCCGTGCGCCATACGGTCCTGTACGGCCGTCAGGGCCGGACGGAAGCGCCCGTCTTCCGTCGCGAGGATCTGGCTGCGGGCGTCCCGATCGCCGGGCCGGCCTTGATCCTGGATCGCGTCTCCACGGTCGTACTCGAAGATGACTTCCAGGCCATCGCGGGCCCGGAAGGCTTGCTGAGATTGGAACCTATCGAAGGCGCCGGTAAGCGCGTGGATCCCGCCGGAACCGCCCTGCTGGAATTGTTCAACCACGCGTTCATGTCTATCGCCGGGCAAATGGGAACGGTTTTGCAGCGCACCGCGATCTCGACCAACGTAAAGGAGCGCCTGGACTTCTCCTGCGCCGTCTTCGATGCCGGCGGGAATCTGATCGCCAACGCCCCGCATATCCCCGTGCATCTGGGCGCGATGGGCGAGAGCGTACGCCACGTGCTGCGCCGGCATCCCCGGCCGCGCCCCGGCGATGCCTACGTCACCAATAACCCCTACCGGGGCGGATCGCATTTGCCGGACATCACCGTGGTTACGCCGGTTTTCCTCGACCCGGCCGATGCGGAGCCCGCATTCTTCACGGCGAACCGCGCCCATCACGCCGATGTCGGCGGGACCACGCCGGGATCGATGCCCGCCTTTTCCTCCCGTCTCGAAGAAGAAGGCGTACTATTGGACGCCGAACTCCTCGTCGAAGGCGATCGCATCCGCGCGGACGGCATCCGGAAGCTGTTCGAGCAGGGGCCGCTGCCGGCCCGCAATCCTAGCGAAAACCTGGCCGATCTCGAAGCCCAGGTCGCGTCCAACCGCGCGGGCGCGCGCTTGTTGCTGGACTTGATCGCCGAACATGGTCGGAAGCGGGTGCGCAAGCAAATGGGTTTGTTGCGCGAGAACGCCGCTTACCAGGTGCGCCGGGCGCTGGCGCGCCTGCCGCAAGGGGTTCGCTCCTTCGCGGACGCCATGGACGATGGTACTCCTATCCGCGTGGCCGTGACCCTGGACGGGGACGGGGCCGTGGTGGACTTCGCGAGCACGGGACCGGAAAGCGAGGGCAACCTCAACGCGCCGCCGGCGGTGGTGCGTTCGGCGGTGATGTACGTGCTCCGCTGCCTGGTGGCGGAACGCATCCCCATGAACGAAGGCTGCCTGGATCCGGTGCGCATCCTGATCCCGGAAGGCAGCATCCTGAATCCTTCCCCGGACCGCGCGGTGGCGGGCGGGAACGTGGAGACCTCGCAACGCGTGGTGGACGTGCTGCTAGGGGCCCTGGGATTGGCGGCGGCCAGCCAAGGGACGATGAACAACGTCAGCTTCGGGGACGGTTCCTTCGGGTATTACGAGACCTTGGCGGGCGGCGCGGGGGCGGTGGGCCCGCAGGGTAACCCGGGCGATACGGGATATCGGCCAGGCGGGGACGGGCCGAGCGCCGTGCACACCCATATGACGAATACCCGCATCACCGATCCGGAGGTGTTAGAGACGCGTTATCCCGTGAGGTTGGAGCGTTTCGCGATCCGGAAGGGATCGGGAGGCAAGGGGCAATGGCGGGGCGGAGACGGAGTGATCCGGGAATATCGGTTTCTGAAGCCGGTGGAAGTTTCTTTGCTCACCCAGCGGCGTGGGTTGGCGCCCTTCGGCCTCGCGGGCGGGGAAGCCGGGGCCATGGGCCGGAACCTGCGTTTGATGACGGACGGGTCGGCGGTGGAATCGCCGGGGGCGGCGGCCTATCGGGCTGCGGCCGGCGAGAGGTTGCTCATCGAGACGCCGGGAGGCGGCGGCTGGGGCGCTCCGGACCGGTCCGGGCCGGGCCCGGCATCCTCAACCCCCTGACAATGCCTGCAAGATGAATATTTCCTGGCTCGGCGAAAGCGCGTCGCTCAGGGCCTCGCGATCGCAGATGGGCTCATCGCCCACGAAGACGTGCACGTGCCTGCGCAGGCGCCCGGTCTCGTCGCCCACGTACAAGGCGAAGCCCGGATAACGCTTCTCCAATTCGGCTATCACCTCGCGTACGGTCGCGCCCGGCACCTCCTCCCCCATCTTCAGCGCCGGGAAGAAGGTCTGCAGGTGCCGGGTGAAACTGACTCGCGGCATCAGGCGAAGCGCACCGAATGGATCGGGGGCAGATTGTTACCGATGCAACGCCAGGTTTCACCGCGGTCTTCGGAGATGTAGAGGTTTCCGGTGGTGGTCCCGAAACAGACCCGATCCCCGCTGGCATCGAGCGCGTGGCGATAGATCACGTCGTAGCAATTCTCCTGCGGAAGCCCCTCGCGGAAGCTCTGCCAACTGGCGCCGCCATCGCTGGTACGGGCGACGGACAGCCCGTCGCCTAGATTCATGCGCTCCTGATCGCTGCGCAGCGGCACCACCCAGGCGGTCCCGGGATCCTTGTCGTCGGCGGCGATGGGGAAACCGAAGTGCGCGCCCACGTCCTTTTGGCTCACCCGCTTCCAACTCCGCGCGCCATCTTCGCTGGTGAAGATACCGGTATGGTTCTGCTGCCAGAGCCGGTCCGGCCGCGACGGGCACAGGGTAACCAGGTGCGGGTCGTGCCCCCACTCCGCTTCCGGGTTGGGCAAGTAATCGTTCAGCATGCCGCGATTGCACCCCGCCCAGCTCTTACCGCCATCGCGCGTCTCCAGCACCCCGGCGCAGCTGATAGCCACGTAAAAGTGGTCCGAGTCGCGTGGATCGACGACCACCGAGTGGATGCCGGGCGCGAACTCGCCGTACGCCATCGCCGCGGGCGTGCCGCCCCACTGGTTCTTGCTGGTCGCCCCGCCGGCAAACAGATCGCCGCCGCGGCTCTCGTGGTTCCACAGCGGTCGATTGAGCTCCCAGCTCTCGCCGCCGTCGCGGGTGGTAAATAGGCCGCCGGGCAAGGTGCCGGCGTGGATCACCCCCGGCTGGTCCTTGCCGGCGAAGCCGAGCGACCAGATCTTCATGAGCGCGGCCTGCTTGTAAGCGATCGGCTTGCCCGCATCCTCCATCGCCTTGGGGTCCGGGATGAGCTGTTCGATGTAGCGCGCGCCCTTGGGGTAGACCACGCGGCTGGCGTCCTGCCAAGTGGCGCCGCCATCGCGGGAGCGCATCAGCGCCGGTCCCCAGTGGGCGTTGTCCATGCAGGCCCAGAGCGTTCCGTCGCGCGGATCACGGGCGGCGTAACTGACCGCCATGCCGGGTTGGGCGATCGGGCGTAACGTCCAGCGGCCGCTCTTGCGGTCGATGATGAGGGTGCCCTTCTTCGTGGCGAGGAGGAGTTGGTCTGACATGGGTGAGAGGATAAATAAAAGAAAGCCCTTTTTCTATTCCTACCCTTATTAGCGGCGATTTCTCGCAATAAATCGGAATATGCTGTCCGGGTAAATACGTGTGCCGCAGGAAGAACGGCCGCCACTCCAGGAACTCCAAGCACCGAAAAAACTCGGGCGTGCGCGTTTTAGGGTTTGTGAAATTGGTGCCGGAAATCAGACCCGGTATCCGCCGCCGCGGATTACGATAACTAGTGCCGGGTGGATCGCCCGGAAGCGATGAACGCGCAAGCGTCGGATGTGAACCCAGAAGCCCGTGATGGAATTGCCCGACAACATTTTCGAGAATGCGTTCAACCTCATCGGCGATCCCATTTTCGTCAAGGACCGCCGGCACCGGCTCGTGATGCTGAACGATGCCAGCTGCCGGGCCATCGGCAAATCCAGGGAGAAGATGCTCGGCTGCACGGACCATGATTTCTTCCCCAAGGAGGAAGCCGACGTCTTCTGGGCCCGCGACGAGCAGGTTTTCCACACCGGGATAGAAGATATCAACGAAGAGTCCCTCACGCCCCCCGGAGGCACTCATCGAACCCTTCTAACCCGCAAGCAGTTATACGTCGACCCGCGCGGGAACCCCTTCATCGTCGGTATCTTCAAGGATATCACGCCCCTCAAGAAAGCGGAGACAGTCCTGCAGCGGACTAACATGGTCCTGGAAGGGATGGTCCGGGAGCGCACCGCCGAGCTTCAGCGCGCCAACGCCGAAATGCAGGTCCGCATCAACCAACTGGACTTCCTGAACGAGAAAAGCCGCTCTTTCGCGCACCTCTTGAACCGCGAGGAGGTCCTGGAGGCGATCCTGGCCACGTTCTCGGGCCTTTTTCCGGGATCACCCATTAACCTGGTCATCAGGGACGGGAAGGGCATCCGGTACGCTCGGCAAGCCGGGGTCCCGCTCAAGGTCCTGAAAGCCATCGGGGTCTTACTGGCCCCGAACCTAGCGGAGGACAGCCGTAGCATCGCATTCGGCGCCCTGGATCCCGTACTCATGAAGGCGTTCCCGAAATTTTCCGGATATCTTTGGATTCCCTTCCGCAACGGCGCAGGCCTCCTGGGCGGCGTCCAGATTCTGCTGCCCGTCGGATGGGAGCCGGGCATAGCCGCCGATTTGCCTTTGCTCGGGGCGTTATCCGTTCATGCCGCCACG
Source organism: Fibrobacterota bacterium (assembly GCA_019509785.1). Lineage (NCBI taxonomy): Bacteria > Pseudomonadati > Fibrobacterota > Fibrobacterota bacterium. Next base: position 51,109 of record JAEKLQ010000065.1, read on the forward strand.
GCCTTGGACAACGCCGAGCTCCATGAATCCCAGGGAGAGCGCGCCCGGATCGAGATCGAGCTGCAGATGGCCCGTAAGATCCAAGGGAATTATATTCCGGACCCGCCCGTTATTCCCGGAATCGCCCTTGCCGGGGTATGCCTGCCGGCCCGGGAGATCGGCGGCGACTACCTGGATTACTTCCGCAACGAGAACGGTGATTGGATCATCGTCGTCGCCGACGTGTGCGGTAAAGGCATCCCCGCCGCCCTGGTCATGACGACCTTGCGCAGTTGCGTAAGGGCCGAGGGTAGGCGTCAGGAGTCCAGCAAGGAATTGCTCGCGGCCGTGAACAGCCTGATGGGGCCCGAACTGCAGCGCGAAAAATCCTTTATCACCTGCCTTTGCCTGGTGGTTTCGGCGCGAGGCGACGCCCTCAACTTCACCCGCGCGGGCCATCCCTGGTTGGTGGCTTCCGGTCCCGGCATGCCCGGGTCCCGCGGCATCGCTTCCCAGGGCATTGCCTTGGGGCTGGTTCCCGACGGGGAATTCCGGAGCCAGGCGGAGGAAGTACGAATAACCCTGAATCCTGGTGATCGATTCGTCGCGTATACGGACGGGGTGGACGAGGCCAAGGACGCCGAAGGACGGCCCTACGGTAAGGAACGGCTGTACTCCATATTGCAGGCGAGCCGTGATCTGGCGCCGTCCCGGCTCATCGACGCGGTACTGGCGGACGTTCGCATCCATACCCAGGCTAATCCGCAATACGATGACATGACCCTGTTCTGCCTGGAAAAGCTGGGATAAGCGTTCCCGCGCGCCACGCGAGGCGCTTTTCATCGAAACTCCGGGCGCCGGAGAAATGGGGCCGAATCGGAACTATGTTTCAGGCGATGCCGCCCGACAGATCCCACGCCCTGGCCCAGTGCCGCGCGATGCTTCTCTCCCGCCAAGCGGGCTACCGCCGCGAAATGTCGAACCTGGACGAGGCTTCCGCCCGGGAAACCAAAAGCAGCGCCGGGGACAAGTATGAAACCGCCCGGGAGATGATCGCCCAATCCCGCCGCCTAATGGAAGTCAACCTGGCCGAGGCGGACGCCGCGTTGGCGAACCTGGAACGAGTAGCGGTGGCGCCAACGAAGGCTAGCTGCGGCTTTGGAAGCCTGGTGGAAACCTCCCAGGGCTGGCTGTTGGTGGGGATCAGCCTGGGCGACGTGGAAGCGGATGGGGCGATCATCCGGACCCTATCGCTGGCGAGCCCTTTGGGGCAGGCCTTGAAAGGCCGCGTCGCCGGGGATCGGCTTCCCTGGCGGGGCGAAGAGATTTTGATCCTTTCCGTCGCTTAGCCGGGAAGCAAGCAGGGGAGCTACCGGTCCATTCCGGTTTCCCGGGAATCAAGGCAAGATATGCGCAAACACATGATGATTTGTATACCCTT